>DAIPZI010000040.1:0-10864 GCA_036782275.1 Crocinitomicaceae bacterium | reverse complement strand
TTAAATTCATTTAAAAAATCACTCCTCATTGAAACAAACCGCGTCAGGCATGAATGCAAAAATTGAGAATTCACAAGATTATCAAAAATATTTAAGTTATCCACCAGATTTTCATCAATTTTATAAGTCTGAGCATACTGATCTAAACTTATTTTCAATATGTATTTTTGATTGTATTGATGAATTTCGATTAAAAACCTTTCGTGAGGTATTTTTTTTATTAGCCGCATATATCGGTCACAAAATTACACGAATTCTTTAACTAATTTCATTTGAAAGTTGAAACCACTCTGTTTAGACAATTCGAGACCTATCTCTCTCATATAAATATCTGTTTCATTGTAATGCCATCCAATATATAAATCAGATTCTGAAGAACTTATCGACGCAATCAAAATCAAGAACTTATTTAGTTCTTTGAGGGATGAGGAGTTTAAATAATCAATCTGAATATTTACGATAGTTTTTGAAGGTTTGTTGGATTTGTATTGATCTATCCACTGAGATATTTGGCCCCAAAATTCAGAATTTTGATCTAAGATGATTTTCCCAGACATTTGAATATCCCCATTATTTTTAAAATGAACTAGGGGCGACGTAGCCGATGCGGTGATTAATAAGTCTTTCATTTAATAGTTTGAGTGTTGCAATTTACTTATTTTAAATGAAATGAAATAATTCGTGTCCTCTTTCATTGATTTTTACTGGTCTTTATTTAGAATCATTCTAAAATACCATAAAAAAGGTATTGTGTAAACTCAACTTGTTCATCAATTTTGTAAAAAAAAATTATACAATGAAATACATCTTTTCATCATTATTCATAAGCTTCTTTGCGATCGCATTTTCACAGACAAACAATTATTCCATTTCAGGTTTTATTCTTACGAATAGTAAAAGTATAAACGGTCAAATAACCATTAAAAATACCAACCAAAACAAAACAACTGATGAACGGGGTTATTTTAATTTTAACGAACTGGGCAGAGGTACATATTATATAAATATCCATGCCCCTGGTTACATTACAATCACGGATACAATTGAAATAAAAGATCAAAATATAGTTGATCTTTTCTATGAGCTAAAAGAAAACATAACCCAACTTCCTGAGGTTTTTGTTGGATCTCAATCATTGACGGGAGGAGAGTTAGGTATTCGAAAATTACCCGGTTCGGCTTATTACATATCACCTCTTGAAATCGAGAAATTTAATTACTCTGATATCCATTGTGTTTTAAAATCAATTCCGGGAGTAAATATTCAAGAAGAAGATGGTTATGGCCTGCGTCCGAATATTGGTTTGAGAGGGTCCGGTGTGTCTAGATCTAGTAAGATCACTTTAATGGAAGATGGTATTTTAATGGCTCCTGCTCCCTACTGTGCGCCTTCAGCGTACTATTTTCCAACTACTGGAAGAATGTATGCTGTTGAAGTTCTTAAAGGAAGCAGTCAAATAAAATATGGGCCTTTTACTACCGGTGGTGCGTTAAACTTAATTTCTACGCCCATCCCGCAAAATTTATCTGGTAAAATAAATATCAATGGTGGAAGTTTCTGGGGCAGAAATATCCATGGATACATCGGAAACACACACGGGAACTTTGGATACCTCGTTGAATCATTTAACTACGGGTCCAACGGATTTAAGCAGTTAGATAATGGAGGGAACACAGGGTTCAACAAAAATGACTTTATTACCAAGCTACAATTCTCCTCTAAGGACGATGCGAGAATCGAGCAATCTCTATTATTGAAGCTTGGATACTGTCAAGAAACTTCCAACGAGACCTATGTAGGATTAACACAAAGTGATTTCGAAACAAGTCCTTACAGAAGGTACGCCGGTTCACAAATGGACGTTATGAACTCAACACAAAATCAGATTTCTTTAACTCATAATATAAAACCGAGAAAAGGAATAAACCTTTCAACAACATTTTACAGAAATAATTTCCAAAGAAATTGGTACAAGCTAAGTGCAGTTAGAGATAGTCTAGACAATAAAGTGGGAATTAGCAGTATTCTTTCAGCACCAGAAAGCCATAACAGACATTATGAATTGTTGACTGGAACATCCTCTGTTTCTGGAGAATCGTTTTATGTTAAGGGTAATAATAGGTCTTACTATGCGCAAGGCATTCAAAGTGTACTTGATCTGAATTTTGAAACAGGTCAGATAATACACGATATTCAAGTAGGCATTCGTTATCACCAAGATGAAATGGATCGTTTTCAAAATCAAGATCAATACTCAATGAACGACGGGGTCATGTTTCAAACTTCTGTTGGTGAAATGGGCACTGAAAGTAATCGCATAAGAACAGCCTATGCCCTAGCTTCTCATATTCAATACAACTTAAAATACAACAATTTAGACATTACTCCTGGACTGCGATATGAGAAAATTGACCTTCAAGAAGTTGATTATGGTAAAGCCGATCCTGAAAGACAAGGTAACGATGCCAATTTCAAGGAAAACGCGATACAGGTATTCGTCCCCGGAATAGGGTTTAATTATTCCATAAATGATAAAACCTCAGTTTATGGAGGTCTTCACAAAGGCTTTGCTCCTCCTGGAGTTACTGAGGGGTCTCTTCCTGAAGAAAGCATGAATTATGAAGCAGGAACAAAATTCTTCAGCCCTAACCTTAATTTTCAAACAGTTTTATTTTTCACAGACTACAAAAACTTACTTGGAAATGACCTGGCAGCGACAGGAGGTAATGGTTCTGGTACTTTCTACAATGGTGGAGCAGCGAGAACAATGGGTGTAGAACTATTTGCTACCATGAATACACTAAAGGTTTTTAAACTAAAAAGTAAATTTAAAATGCCCATTACATTCTCATACACCTATACCAACGCCGAATTCTCTTCATCATTTGAAAGTGACTTTGAAAGCTGGGGAGATGTTTATGAAGGATACGAATTCCCGTATCTTGCAAAGCACCAGGTTTCAGTAAAGCTAAGTCTCTGTTACGATAAGTTTGAATTCTATCTGAATGCAAAATACAACTCTACAATGAGGGCTCAGGCGGGTAACGATGAAATATCATCGGTTGAAAATATTCCTGGGTATCTTATTTTAGACGCTGTTCTCAAATATCATATTAATGAAAAAATATGTCTCAATCTAAACACTCAAAACCTGACCAACAAAGCTTATGTTGTAGCGCTCAGACCAGCGGGGTTAAGACCTGGTTTACCCAGAATAATTCAATTCGGAATTAACGCAAATCTCTAAAAAATCAATTAATTTGACATCAATAATCTATAGAATATCAACTATTTAAATTATTTGTTCTAATTTCGAAGCGAATTAATATATAAACAGAAAGCACAGATTATTTCTATGACAAGTATTTTTGTTGCCAAATTAGATTTTGGTGTAAGCAAGGAACAATTAACCGAATTGTTCGAAGAATATGGAAAGGTAAGCAAAGTCAATATTCCAACCGACAAGGACACGGGTAAACCACGGGGATTTGCCTTTGTTGAAATGTTCGACGCTGACGAAGCTAAAAATGCGATTTCGGCTCTTGATGGCTATGAAATTAATCGAAGAAGGTTGGCGGTTAAAGAAGCTGAAAACAGAAATGACCGGTCACGTCCATCGAACAATGGAAACAGAGACCAGAGATCATCTCACAGCTCTGCGCCAAGAAATAATAACAATTCAGATCAATCCGCTTCAGCACCACCAGAAGAATCAAAAACCGATTCTCGCAAAAAAACCTTTAAAGGAAAATCAAAAAGTTATGATTCTGATCAAGGAGGTGGAGGTAAAAAGGCTAAAAAAATGACAGCCCATAAAAAGAGTGGTAAAAACTTCCGTTATTTTGATGATGACGAGCCAATTGAAGGAAGCCTTTTTTCTTTTGACAACGATGATGACGAAACAACGGATTAAAAGAAATCACATTACCTTACATAGTTTCGTTATTTTTGTGTGATTCCATGCACCGAGATTTTACATCATATCTAACACATCCAGTCTTTAAGGTCATTAAGAAGCATCTCGAAGATTCTGAAAGCTCAGCTTTTGTTATTGGTGGATTTGTTCGAGATCTATTACTTGAAAAAAAATCAAAAGATATTGATATTGTGGTCTATGGTGACGGACTTCAATTCGCTAAAAACATTGCAAAAATATTGCGCGTAAAAAAAGTTTCCGTTTTTAAAACCTTTGGTACTGCTCATTTTCGCTACAAAGATGTCGATGTCGAATTTGTCACAGCTCGAAAAGAATCTTATTCTAAAGATTCCAGAAATCCGAAAGTGACTCCCGGCTCCCTAAAAGACGATCAATACAGAAGAGATTTCACGATTAACGCTTTAGCCATTGACCTTCATCCTGATTCATTTGGCGAGCTTATTGATCCTTTTAGTGGGGAAACTGATATTGAAAGCGGGCTGATTCGAACGCCTTTAGATCCTTCTGAAACATTTAGTGATGATCCGTTACGAATGCTCAGAGCCATTAGGTTTGCAAGTCAGCTTGATTTTAAAATTGATATTTCATGTCTAAAATCTATTCGAGAACAAGCCGATCGAATCAAAATCATCTCTCGAGAAAGAATTACTGATGAAATCAATAAAATATTAATGAGCCCTAGCCCTTCTCGAGGGTTCAAGCTATTGAAATCAACGGGTCTACTTGAATATATCTTTCCAGAATTACTTGAATTGTCAGGAATAGAAACCATAAATGGGAAAAGTCATAAGGACAATTTTTTGCATACACTTCAAGTCGTTGATAATGTGGCAAAGACATCAAATAAGCTTTGGTTAAGGTGGGCGGCTCTACTTCACGACATTGCAAAACCACCAACAAAAAGATTTGACAAAAAAATTGGTTGGACTTTTCATGGCCATGAAGAACTGGGTTCAAAAATGGTTCCTCGAATTTTCAAATATCATAGACTTCCATTGGATGCTAAGATGAAATATGTTCAAAAACTCGTCAGACTTCACCTCCGCCCTATAGCTTTGGTAAAAGGTTCAGTAACTGATACGGCAATAAGAAGGTTACTAAATGAGGCTGGTGAAGATATTGAAGACCTCATGCTGTTATGTAATGCAGATATTACCTCAAAAAATGAATTTAAGGTAAAGCGTTATCAAGAAAACTTTAAATTGGTTTCAGAAAAGCTTCAAGCCGTTGAAGAAAAGGATAAAATTCGAAATTTTCAACCACCGGTAAAAGGGGAAGAAATTATGAACTCATTTAATCTAGGGCCATGCTATGAGGTTGGCGTCATTAAAAGCAAAATAAAGGAAGCCATTCTTGAAGGTGAAATTCCTAACTCTTATGACGATGCTAAAGCACTGATGGTCAGCATTGGCAAAGAAATGGGCCTAAAAATTAAAGATTCAAATAACTAACATGTATTAGTAATTATGCCCGGATTAAAATTTAGAATACTGTTAGACACCAAAAAAAATGAGGAGATTTTTCATGATATTCTCATTGCCGATGGAGAAGATTTTGAGACTTTTTTTCAAACCATTATTAAATCATTTGAATTTAAAGGTGATCAAATGGCTAGTTTTTATGTTTCAAATGAAACTTGGGACAAAGGGAAAGAAATTAGCTTACTTGATTTGTCCGAAGGAGAAGAGTCCCAAGTTCAAATAATGAAAGACACAAAAGTGAAAGATCATTTATTAGATCGAGATCAAAAATTCATCCTGGTCTATGACTTTTTAAAAATGTGGATTTTTCTCATTGAGTTAATTGGAGTTCAAGAAGAAACTCCCGATGCTCCTCAGCTTGTTCTTTCTGTAGGCACCAATCCAAAAGAAGATTCTAAAGAACTTTCAGATGACTTTCAAATGATCTCTGAATCAATGGATGATATGGAAGAAGATGATTTTGGTTTTAACGATTTTGAGGATGGTTTCTCGGATGATGACCTTAATTCCTTAAATTAGCTTTAAGTCATTTAATTATTCAATGAGTAGGTTCATTCTCTTTTTTCTAGTCATCCACTCATTAGGAGGAGCCCCTTGTGCATTCGCGCAACAAAACACGTTATTGTATTCAATTAAACATGAAGACAGTAAGTTTACCTCCTATTTATATGGGACTATGCACGTCATGAGTGAAGAGAATTTTTTCTTTCCATCCGAAATAGAAGATATACTTTCCAGCTGTGATGCCCTTTGCTTGGAGATTGAAAATATTTCTGATCAATCTATCGACCCTTCCTCGTTATTTGACACCGATAAGCAGCTAAAAGACTTTTGTACACTTTCACAATGGGATAGTATCGTTTCTTGGGCAGAAAAGGACTTGCTCATGAGTAAGGAGAATTTTGAAACCAACTTTAAAAACGCAAAGCCTTTTCTTTTGATGCAATTTATGCTGCAAAATACCCTACCTCCTGTTTACAAGTCGCATGAAGAAGAACTCGAAAAAACAGCAGCCCGTTTTAAATTAAAGTCTCTTGGTTTTGAAACCATTGATGAACAACTTAATATTTTTAATTCTATTGATTACGCAACCCAAATTGAGTTGCTGATGAGTCAGCTCAGAGAGCTCGATAAAAGTAAAGAAGAGTTTAGCATTATGGAAACCCTCTACAATGCTCAAGATTTAGATTCACTTTGTGCGTATACAGATTCTGACATCATGAATATGATGCGTGAAGAATTACTCGTAAATCGAAACCTTAGGTGGGTTTCTAAAATGTCGCCACTAATAAACAAACAGCGTGTCTTTTTCGCTGTGGGGGCTGCTCATTTGTGTGGAGAAGACGGTCTGCTGGAATTACTCTCCAAGCAAGGATACGTCATTGAAGGAATAAAACTTTAAATACGATTTCGGCTTCCCCTCTTCTGCTCGAAATTTGAAAAACCCATAAAACGAAATAAAAACATTCAAATGCTATTGCTATTCATCTGTCATTGATTATTTTTGACCTCAAAACAAAGTCTAAATGAGTGTATTAGTCAACAAGAATTCGAAAATTATTGTTCAAGGTTTTACTGGAAGCGAAGGAACATTTCATGCCAGTCAAATGATCGAATATGGAACCAATGTTGTTGGGGGAGTTACACCCGGAAAAGGAGGGCAAACTCATTTAGAGAAACCAGTCTTTAATTCTGTTGCTGAAGCTGTAGGTAAAACTCAGGCAGATGTTTCGATTATTTTTGTGCCACCAGCATTCGCTGCAGATGCCATTATGGAAGCTGCTGAAGCAGGAATCAAAGTGATCGTTTGTATCACTGAAGGAATTCCTGTAAATGACATGGTGAAGGCCAAAGCGTACATCGACAATTTTGACTGCCGATTGGTCGGTCCCAACTGTCCTGGAGTCATTACTGCAGATGAGGCTAAAGTTGGAATCATGCCTGGATTTGTTTTTGAAAAAGGTAAAATAGGAATTGTTTCTAAATCAGGAACGCTCACCTATGAAGCTGCTGATCAAGTAGCCAAATCAGGATTGGGCATTACCACGGCAATTGGAATAGGCGGAGATCCTATTATTGGAACAACGACCAAAGAAGCTGTTGAATTATTAATGAATGATCCTGATACAGATGGTATCGTAATGATCGGTGAGATAGGCGGAAATCTAGAGGCCAATGCAGCGAAATGGGTAAAAGAAAACGGAACCAAACCTGTTGTTGGCTTTATCGCTGGTGAAACGGCACCAAAAGGACGAACAATGGGTCATGCCGGCGCAATCGTGGGTGGTACCGATGATACTGCTGAAGCCAAAAAAAGAATCATGAGAGAGTGTGGAATTCATGTTGTTGATTCACCTGCTCAGATTGGCGCAAAAATGCTAGAAGTAATAAACGGCTAAATCAATTCCAGAAATCCCAAGTAATCCCGACACGAACGGCTACTTCGGGAAGATATATTCCTTCAACGTAATTCCATTGTAGGTCATTCCACAAATAACCTATATTGTTTACTTTCAAAAAGAATCGGAATGTCTCAATCTCAATAGATGTGTAGGCCCCCAAATTAAATAAGCTGCTTTGAAAATTATCTACATCGATATTTATGAAATCATAAATCCCCATATTTTCAATCACAGGAATCACATTTGTTTTTGAGCTCAAAGAATACGTTAGACCGACAGACAACTCCATTTTCTTGTCCTTAAAGATTCCCATTTTATAATCTATTGAACCATATAGATAATGCCGTGGAATAATGAATCTTGGATTGTTTAAATAACTGTATTGGTATGACTGTCGAACATTTAAATTATTCTTTTGGTATGCAATAATTAATTTGAGTTGGTGAATATTATTGTCACTTAACGAACTATTATTGTCCCAGTTTAAAATTTGAGAGTCAAAATAATAGATATCACGTTGGATGCCTAATCCATAAGAGAGAGAGAGATTCCATAAGTGATTTACCCCCATACCTTGATGCAGTTTTGCACTTAATTCTTGTGTATAACTCGTTTCCAAATTCATATTGGAATTGTTATATATTGTATTATTCGATACATAAAACCGTTGATAAACCTGAGGTATCGTTTTTACAAAACTGTTTTTAAACTGATAGCTTATGAAACGATTTAAACCGCTTTTTTCTTGCTTGTATGAAATTGCTTGATTGAGTTTCCAGTTACGAAATCCACCTACTACATTATACGAGGCAGAATGAATGAATTGGAGTTGCTTTCCTTCTAACTTAAACTTATGCTCCACATCCAATTCCAAAGTATCTCTAAAAAGTCCCATATTTCGATAATTCCAATAACTGGCCTTAGCTCCAATACTATATTGAGAATTATTAGAATGCATTCTCAAACCAGAAAAATGATCCAAGGTACTGTGCTGAAATTGATCACGAGAAACCAAGGTGTCAAAATAAATGTTTTCATAGATGCCACCTAATGTGTCTGTTTCATTGAATACCCTGTTTAAACCAAACACAGAAGACTCATTAACATAATTTAAACGCATGTTTCCTTTGGTGAAAAGAACAAAATAGCTGCCCAAGGCAGCATTAAATTCCTTTACAGTGGAGTTGCAGCTTTCTTTACGGACAGGAATAAATTGAGGAGCGAAAAAGTCCAATAGCGAATCGTTTAGAACACCCCCACTCCATTTCCTATCAACTTTATTCGTATTCCCACTAATTACCAATCCAAATTTATCAGACTGCTTTGAAAGTGAAAATCCATAATGGGATTGAGAATACGCTGTATTTCTGAAAAAACCATCGAGCTTATTGGTTTTTATTTGGGTATTTATCACCCAATTTTTTGGAAGTACTTGACCATATTGAAATGAGAGACGTTGTGCACCTTGGCTCCCAAAAATATAACCAAAACCAATATGAGGTAAGGCACTTATATTTTGTTTGATATTTCTCTGTTTGAAATTAGTCAGGTCAATGGCTGATCCGAAAGACCGAAAAATACCGCTTGATAAAAAAAAATGAGGGTTTTCAATGGATATGAATGATTGATCTAATACTCCAAGGCCCTCATTATTTTCACTCATGGAACCAAACGTGCGAAAATTACTTAAAAGTGTATCAGAAGAATATTCTGAAAAACCGATTTGACTTCTAACTACAAAGCAAGTACAAAAAGAAAATAACAGAAGAATCAGTTTCATTTCAAAACAAACTTAATGAAAAAAGGGGCCAAAAGCCCCTTTTTAAAATCTTAAGAAGAATAGAACTATAGTCCGTTTACGTGCATTTGCAATCCTGATTTAAGGTTTGCCGCTTTGTTATCGTGTATAATGTTCTTTTTCGCCAATTTATCAATCATGTTGAAAACAGAAGGTAATAATTTAACCGCATCCGCTTTTTTAGCTGTTTCTTTTAACGTTTTCATCGCATTACGCGCGGTTTTGTGTTGATATTTGTTCAAAACCCTTCTTTTTTCATTCGATCTAATTCTTTTAATCGCTGATTTATGATTTGCCATTTTATTAATTTAAGTTCATATTTTTATTCAAAACTGTAGCCCATAGGAGAATCGAACTCCTGTTACCAGGATGAAAACCTGGCGTCCTAACCACTAGACGAATGGGCCATTAAAAGTAGCCCGTAGGGGAATCGAACCCCTGTTACCAGGATGAAAACCTGGCGTCCTAACCACTAGACGAACGGGCCATTAAAATCTCAAAAACTCATTTTGAGAGTGCAAATATAGGACGAAATTCTCTAATAACAAGTGAGACATTTGTTTTTTTGACGATGTAAATAGCAAGATTTGTCATAAAATTTATTCATTTTTGAAGTAAAGCAATAAAATCACGAGGATTGTCGACAAAAAAAACAACAATTTGGTTCATTATTAACCCTATTTCTGGGACGCGTAGAAAAAAGAAATTACCTACACTTATTCGTAAACACCTCAATCATCAGAAATTCGATTATAAATTATATTATAGTCAATATAAAGGGCATGCTGCGGAATTAACAAAAGAGGCCGTGGCAAAAAAAATAGACATCATCTGTGCCGTTGGTGGAGATGGATCAGCACACGAAATTGGTGTTAATTTAATTCACTCTGACTCCTGTTTAGCCATTATTCCGAGAGGCTCAGGTAATGGCATATCAAATCACATGGGAATTCCCAATCGAACGGTAAGAGCCATTAAGTGTCTAAATAATAGTTTTCAGATTAAAATAGATACGGTTGCGGTGAACGATTCTCATTTTCTCGGAATAGGAGGTTATGGAATTGATGCATTTATTGCCAAAAAGTTTGATCGATCTGGAAAACGAGGACTAAAAACATATATTAATGATGAAGTTTTGGGAGGAGTCTTGAACCTGTCTGTGCAGAGTGTAGAATTTATTCTTTACACCTTAAAGAAGAATAATGTTTTTGTACCTTGGCCACCAACCCGGCCCCGTGAAGCTGGA
>DAIPZI010000039.1:0-11286 GCA_036782275.1 Crocinitomicaceae bacterium | reverse complement strand
CTGCTTTCAATACTCAGTATTCTCATGGTTCTTTTTGGGTGTAATCAAACCACAGCAGAAAGTAAACAGGATACAAAAGAAAACTCTCCAATCGCATCGGGTGATTCGATTGCAAATGATAGTACTCAACGAATAAATGAATTACATACAGTGGGAAATATTGCTCAACCCGAACCGCTAATGGGAGATATTGTTCACGAATTAGGCGAGGTTGATGAGCGGTTTGACGAAATCCCAGTAGTAGGAAAAATTGCCATCGAGAAAGATATTGACCGGCCTAAATAAGATAATCGTATATTGGGTATACCTTTAGAAGAAAAAAATGGCATTATATCACTTTTCCAAATTAAATTTCGTGCTCCTCTTACTAGTAGGGATGTCCTTGTCTTGTTCTACAGGTAAGGAGACAGAATTAAGTGCTTATGATACCCCAAGCCCTGTTGCCCAAACAATTATTACAGCTCCAATTGTAAAAAAGAATTTTGTAAACAAAGCGGGGAGAACGACTGATCATATTGAATACTATATTCGCCGGTCTATTCAGGATTATTATATCAAATTCTGTGAAAGTAATGTTTCCATAAAAGAGCTTAATAAGAGGCTAAAAAGCATTGACGGAGACATCAAGGCGCTCCAGCTAGAAGTTGAATTCAGAAATGGTGAGTGGGATATCTGCGATGAAAATCATGAAGTCCAAAGTCGAATTGGTGAATACGCCGTAATATTGAAAATTCTTAAATAAGTATTTACTACACTTCAACAAAATAAACGGCTAACTTTGCGCAAAATTTTACCGCATGAGTCACACAAAAATAGCTGTTATCGGAGGAGGGAATCTAGGTCAATCTATACTCAAAGGCTTATTAGCGAATAAAGAATACCTCCCAAAAAACATAACGATCACCAAACGCAACATTTCCGAACTTTCAGTTTTTAAAAAATCAGGGGTGAATGTAACTCCAGATAATGGTAAGGCAGTGACCAATTCAGATATCATAATTTTAGCATTAAAACCATATACGGTCTTAACCGTTTTAGATGAGATTTTGCCCAAATTGGATCCAAAAAAACATGAGCTTGTTAGTCTTGCTTCTGGAGTTTCCATCGCCCAGCTAACCGAAGTCATTCAAAATAAAGTTCCTATTTACCGTGCCATGCCCAATACAGCGTCTAAAGTGAGTGAGTCTATAACCTGCATTGCAACAAACACCAAAAGCATTAACCCGAGAATAGAAGAGTGTTTTCAATCCATTGGTTCTACAATCCAAATAGATGAAGAGTTAATGGATGCAGCAACAGTGCTTGGAGCTTGTGGAATTGCATATGCACTACGCTTCATTAGAAGTATGGTTCAGGGTGGCATTCAAATTGGTTTTGACTCAAAAACAGCAAGTAAAATTGCCAATCAAACAGTGAAAGGTGCCGCGGCACTACTTATTGAAGAAGGCAATCATCCTGAATTTGAAATAGATAAAGTGACTACTCCAAAAGGGTGTACCATTGTCGGACTAAACGAAATGGAACACAACGGATTTAGCTCGGCATTAATTAAAGGCATCACAAAATCCCATGATGCCATTGAAGCATAAATTCATAGAGTAGAAATTACTACTTTCAAGCTCTAATAAATTTTATAAAAATATGTTGGCACCAGATGTTTTTCCTTTTCTTAAAAATCTCAAAGAGAACAATAACCGGGAGTGGTTCAAAACGAATAAAAATGAGCATGATGAGGCCAGGAATTCTGTCGTTCATTTGTCCTCTCAGCTATTTGATACATTGAATAATGAGAACCAACTTGACAAACAAAAGGTTTTTCGAATTTACCGCGATGTGCGATTTTCAAAAAACAAGACGCCCTACAAAACACATTTTGGTGTCTCATTCCACAGACAAAAACCATCTTTCCGTGGCGGGTATTATCTTCACATCGAGCCAGGGGCTTCTTTTATTGGAGCAGGATTCTGGGGCCCCAATAAAGATGATCTTTTTCGTATAAGAAAGGAAATTGAAATGGACCATGACTGTTTTTCACAAATGGTTAATCAAGCTGAGCTTCTAAAGAATTGGGGTGCAATGCAAGGCGAACAGCTCAAAACAGCACCAAAAGGATTTGAAAAGGATTCCCCTGGGATTGAACACCTTAGATTCAAACAATTCATATTTATTAAAAACATTAACGATGATCAACTCTTTGACGCTAGCTTCGGGTCTTGGATGACCAATCAATTTAAAACCATTAAGCCTTTTTTAAATTATATGGGTGAAGTTCTTACCACAGACCTAAACGGCGAATCAATAATCTGATTTACAACAAGAAAGCTTTTATTTGAAAAAGAATAAAAATGTATATTTGAGCTGAAATAGTAATTATTTCTGACTAAAACTTAGATACAGGGAAGCCCAAAACTGATTAGAGTAGGCACATTATCAAACTTTCAATAAGATGAGTAAAAAATACAAAATCACCCTAGAGGTAGAAGAAGGACAAGAAACAACAATTAAACCTTTAGGAGAAACCATGACTAGTAAGGCTAATGCCAACAATCCCGATGGTGGAACAAGTACAACGACTATTACAAACGGTCCTCGAGGAACAGATGCAGGAGCCGATGCAGATACTGATATGTAATTCCAAGGCCTCTTTATGAGGCCTTAATCTTTTTCTCATGTTTTGGATCCTAATCATTGGGGATATAGACGATCCCCATGTTGCAAAAATATACTCTCTCCTTAAAAAAAAGGGAGAGCACCCAATTGTTCTCAATCCTTTTAAAGGATCTGAAAATTCGATTAGCTACACCTACGACTCATTAAGTATTCAAATAAACGCACAGGATAATACTGTTGAAATAAAAAGAATTAAATCCGTTTGGTGGAGACTCAAACCCAACCTTACTTCAATACCAAAAACGCAAGAAGAATTTGAAAGAACGAAATTCCTTCACCGAGAGTGGCAGTTGACGTTAGAGCCCTTAAAATATTTTCTCAACGAGTGTTTCTGGATCAACCGAAGGGAAACAGATGCTCTTTGTCGGAATAAACCCTATCAGCTTCACATGGCAAAAGAAGAGGGGTTTAAAATTCCCAAAGGGATTATTAGCAATAACAGTAATGACGTCCAAAAAAGAATTAGTGGATTCAAGCAGGTCGTCTATAAACCCTTAAGCTATTATATCGTTCCCCCTGATCGAATTTTATATTCCTCGATTATGACTAAAGACGAGGTAAAACAAAAATCTCAGAATATAGAGCAAGCTCCATGTATTTTTCAAGAATATATAGATAAAGATTTTGAGCTTAGAATCACTATTGTCGGGAAAAAAGTGTTTCCCATAAAAATACAATCGCAACAGAATCATGCAACCAAGTTTGACTGGAGAAAAGATCAAATCAATGTCGATTATGAAATCTTTGACCTCCCCGATAAAATAGAACAAAAACTATTACATCTTCATCAAAAATTTGAAGTGTTTTTTGGCGCCTATGATTTCATTGTAGACCCTCAGGGCGAATATTACTTTTTAGAAGTAAATCCAGCAGGACAATGGTTGTGGATGGAAGAAGCATTAAACCTGAACATCTCAGAGTGTATCGCTGAAGCTCTTATTAATAAATGACTATTTAATGATGCTCACGTAACCCGTATCACCAGTATTATTTTCATCATTGTATTCAATAATGTAATAATAGGAAGCCACAGGTAAAGCTTCAAAGTTATAAAAACCGTCCCAAGACATTTCATGGTACTTGCCTTTTTGAGATTCAAATACTTTATTTCCAAGCCTATTATAAACACGAACGACATTGTTCGGGTATACCAAATCAATATTGACAATATTCCATCTGTCATTTACATCATCGCCATTAGGAGTAAAAGCGGTTGGAATAATAACATCACAAATTTTAATCTCAATCACAACCTGTTGAGCTGGTCCCTCGCAATCATTCTCTGTGGTCGTTACATAATAGCTGGTCATTCCCTCAATGTTTTCCGGAATATATTGATCCTCCGTACCAATCACTTGAGTCAGGTCTTCATCGGCATACCAAGTAAAGCTTCCCGGCGCTCCTTGTACTTCAATTGGATAAATGCTTTCATTCGTACAAAATGATTGGTCTCCTGAAGTTAATGGAGCAGTGGGCAATGGGTAAACAATGATAGACTGAGTAAGGTCTGAAGTACTCTCACAAAACTCATCTTGAATTCCGTTTATGATATATACTCCCGGATCATTTCCAAGGTCAATGATTTGAGTTGAAGAAACAATACTCGTTTGAATGCCATCAATGGTGTATTCCAAAGTGAAATCGGAGGTTCCACTTACTTCAACGCTTAAGTTTTGTGGAACATCGCCATCACAATATTCACCTTCGCCTAAAAAGCTGAGAATTTCAGGAAGTTCATGGATTATAACATCAAATGAAACCTCATCAGTACAGTTTTCCAAAACATCGTAAATATAAATCGTTTGTGTCGATGTAATTACATCTCCCTCCATTAGCTCCGTTCCTTGCCCACTACTCTCCGTATAATAGGCTTCGTCCCCAGATAAGGTTGTTCCCGTTATTTCGGTCAAGGTATATGACTCGCATTCCTCTTGATTTGTAAAAAAATCAATGACCGGGTTTGGTGCAGAAATTAATTCAAAAGTCGTGTCCTTTACACACCCATTGCCGTCTGTAATCGTAACTGTATAAAACCCTGCCAACAAATCAATTGCTGTTGATTCCGTCTGATTTCCACTAGCAGCATCCCATTGATATATGTAATCTGGAGTACTTTGTGGCGTCACTGTAATGCTCCCGTTAGAAGTGTTTTCACAAGGTTGAACCATCGAGTAGGTTAGATTGATTTCTGCAAGATCTGATTCAAAAGAGCCAATATCTGGCAATTCATTTCTAGGCATTTCTCTTTGGTCAAAGGCGGGTGCAACAGCTTCGTTTCCAGCATTCACGGCCGGTCCTTGAGGGCAAGGCAATATGGCGTGTGTATATGTTGTTCCTCCATTATCTGCTAGGGCCAATATCTCAGGATCTTCGGATATAATATTTCCTGTCGTAGTACCTCCTAATGTTCCTGCCCCCAAATGAAATACCAAATTACTTCCACTCGTTGATGTAAAGCTTCCATAAAGATCTTCATCTGTTTCAACACCAGTTAAATTGGTATTTTCAATGTCATTCACGTTCGTATTGTAGGCAATCAATGAATTGTTTAAATCTACTGTTCCACTTCGATTAAAAATTCCACCGCCATATCCTTCTCCATCGGTTCCGCCTGCTGCATAACCGCTAGTCGCATTTAAAAAGCGGCCCTGACCACCCTGAGCTTTATTGTATGCAATCGTCACGTTTAAACTAGTGATGCTACCTCCATTATTGAAGATTCCTCCTCCCATTCCTGCTCCAGCTCCGCCACCGCCGCCAGAAGAGCAGCAAGGACCAGAACCTTGACCTCCCCCAAAGCCTCCTAATCCACCTGCACCAGAAGATCCTCCTCCAGATTTTGCGCCGCGTCCACCGCCGCCGCCGCCGTAACCTCCTAAACCTCCAGTTCCTCCAAATCCACCGGAGCTTCCACCGCCACCACCGCCAGAATAATCACCTGTTGCATTTCCGCCGGCTCCACCGCCACCAGCTCCGCCTGTGCCGCCATTTGGTCCGGCTCCAGGGTTTCCTGCCATTGTAAAATTGCCTCCGTTTGTGGACCCATTTGAATACTTCCCACCGACAGCTAAATTTGATGATACTGTACTATTTTCAATCATGATATTTCCTGTTCCACTGTTGTAGATTCCTCCACCAAATCCTGGGGTGCTGCCTCCGCCTCCGCCTCCATTAGAGCCATTTGCACCTATACCTCCTCGCGCAACATTATCAAAAACCGTAATTCTCACTGCATTCAATTCTCCTTCATTTGAGATTCCTCCACCAAACCCCCCAATGGCATTTCCGCCCTGGTTCAATTCACTTGTATTGTTTGAAATATGTAGCTGATTCAAAACCAGGTTCCCATCATTTAAAATTCCCCCTCCATTTCCTGGAAATGCATACCCCTCTTGAATCGTTACCAACGATATTTCCACTACGTTCCCTGGTAAAATATGCAATACTCTATCTAAACTATCTCCATTGATCACCGTTCCGAGCACAGAAGAACCGACAAGAGTAATATCTGAATTAATATCTAAATCTCCCGTTGCAGATTGATCTTCATTCCGTCCTGAAATTGTTAAAACGTATTGCCCGTCGGGAAGAGAAATTTCGTGTGCACCTCCGAGCGAATTCGATTCCATTACAGCCGCTCTCAAGGAACAGTTTCCGGTTCCATCATCACATATTCCGTCCGAAGGATTTGCATCAGGACTGTCGTTTTGAGTATTCACTATAAAGTTTTGAGCTTGGCACATCATTGTGGTTAAACTCAAAAAACATATTGCTGAAAATAATCTGGTATGCATTGTTCAATTAAATATTATTCTACTAAATCTAGAGCCAAAATAAAACAGCAAAACTGAATTTTTAATAAATATCCATATAAAAATTGGTGTGGGATTTTAGTAGTTAGTTGGTTAATAGCTTTATAAATATACAATATTACCTTACAATGTCTCATTGATTGAGCTAGAATTAAAGCTTTCAAAGCTCCAATTAGATAATCCTACTTATCTTTGCCACAGCTTTGTAAAAGCTTAAAAAAAACATTATGACATTTTTAGATGAAAAATTCTTAGGAAATTCCATTGAAGACTGGGGAATCGCAATTGGAATCGTAATCGGTTCTTTTATCGCAACTAAAATTGCGTATTGGGTAATTGCCAATATCGTTACGAGTCTTACCAAAAAAACAAAAACAAATCTTGATGATGTGCTTATCGAGACTTTAGAAAAACCAATTATTTATTCAATTTTAATTGGTGGGTATTGGATTGCTATTCACTATCTCGATTTATCTGGCAACCCCGGAATATTGGCTTTTCTTCAAGGCGTAGCAAATGTTTCAATTATTCTTACACTGACGTCGATTGTGTCTCGTGTGTTTGATGCCTTAGTAACGGAAGTTGTTCAGCCTTACGTCGAGAAAACTGATGGGGGTGCAGATAATTACATGCTTCCAATCATTCGTAAGGTGACTAAATCTATTATTTGGGTCTTTGGTGTCATTATAGGGCTTGACAACATCGGATTTGATATTACGGCCATGATTGCTGGACTTGGTATTGGTGGTTTGGCCTTAGCTCTTGCTGCTCAAGACTCCGTTAAAAATATATTTGCGGGGATCATGATTTTTTTAGATAAGCCTTTTAAAATAAAAGACCGTATTCAAATCGAAGGTTTTGATGGAGTTGTTGAAGAAGTTGGTTTAAGGAGCACACGTGTTCGGACGCTTGATGGTCGAATCGTTACCATTCCAAATAGCACATTTACGGATAATAGTGTTGTCAATGTGACTTCTCAACCGGCACTTAAAATCACTCTAAATCTCGGCCTGACATACGACACTTCTGAAGATGACATGCAAAAAGGGGTGGATATTTTAAGAGAAATTGTTGCCGATCATTCTGCTATTTTAGAAAAAGATTGTGCTGTAGGATTCAAGGATTTTGGAGATTTTTCTCTGGGCATTCTCTTTCTCTACTATATCAAGCCTGAGGCACATTGGTTGGATTCACAGAAT
Source organism: Crocinitomicaceae bacterium (assembly GCA_036782275.1). GTDB lineage: Bacteria > Bacteroidota > Bacteroidia > Flavobacteriales_D > Crocinitomicaceae > UBA952. The sequence continues at coordinate 3,605 of DAIPZI010000039.1, read as the reverse complement.
ACCATCTCAAAAGAAGTGCTTAAACGATTCAATGCTGCGGGTCTTGATTTTGCTTTCCCAACACAAACACTTTTAAACAAGGAGATTAAATAGTTTTTTCGGACATTTGTTTTGAATTTGTTATTGTACCTTTAAGAGGTCTTAAATTCCTTGTCTATGAAAAATCTTGTATTATTTACCGCCCTTATCATTTCAAGTACTGCGTTTGGAGCAATTGACACTTTAGAAGCGTCCTCAAAAATTAAAGACGTTACGGTGTTTTTTAGTGGTGCCCAGATCACAAGAATAAGTAGGTTAAAGGCTCCCAAAGGGAAACATATCTTGGTTGTAAATGAATTGCCCAACACTTTAAGTGAGCAAAGTATTCAAGTTAAAGGAACTGAGGGTTGTAAAATCCTTTCAGTGAAACACGAACTTGTGTACCCAAGCACAAAAAAAAGTACTGCAGAAAAACTTATTGAAGATAAAATTGAAGCATTAGAGCTCGAAATGAAAAGTATTTCGAACCAATTCGATGTCTTTACGCTTGAAGAACAGCTTCTGTCAGACAACAGAAAACTCAATAAAAATAAAGAAGGCTCTGCCATTACAGACCTCAAAGAAGCCGCAGATTTTTACAGAGCACGTTTGAATGAAATCAGAAAGGGCAAACTGAATCTTTCCGTAGAAATGAAAAAAACGAAAGATGCCATACAGGATTTTTATGCCGAATTGAATACAAGGTCTGTTAAAAAGCGAACAACATACAGTAAAATCATTATCACTCTTGATTGTTTGTCAGCAATAAGTGATGATTTGAGCATCAGCTACTATGTGTCATCGGCTGGCTGGACACCAAATTACGATTTCAGGGTAGACGAGATAACCAAACCACTTAACATTGTTTATAATGCCGATGTCTATCAATCTTCTGGTGAAAACTGGGATAAAGTAAATCTCAAATTAAGCACCAACAATCCCTCTTTAAGTGGTGAACAGCCGGAGCTGGTGTCCTGGATACTCGGAAGGCCTAATCCGTACAAAAAAGAAGTTGTTCAAAAAGGAGTGGGCGCTTTAAAGGGTAGAGTGCTTGATCATGAAAGTGGTGAGCCAGTACCTTTTGCCAAAATCATTGTTCTAAAGAACAACGAGATAGTCGGTGGAGCCAATTCCGACTTGGACGGAAAGTATCAAATAAAGCCTCTTCAGGCCGGAACTTATGTGGTTGAGGTAAAAAATATAGGATACACAAGCAATCGGGCTTCAGGAGTAAAAATCAATGCTGATAAATTAACCTTTTTTGATTTTGAGCTCAGGTCATCCGTTGAAATGTTGGAAGAAGTATCTGTCATTGCCTACAAAGCACCATTAATTGACAAAGACGGGGGTGCTTCTGGTGTGACAGTAGTAAGAGAAGATATTAGAAGGATGCCTGCACGAAGTGCTCAACAAGTGGCCTCTACCGTAAGGGGTTCCCGAAACAAGTCAGATTACTACTACATCGATGGCGTTAAGGTTAAAGGGGATCCAGTAGAAGCGACAAATTACATTTCAAATTCGTTGAAAACAAGTGTCACAAATCTAGAATACACGATTGATATCCCTTATACCATTCCCTCGGATGGAGAGGATTACAGTATCAAAATGAAAGACGTAAGCATCCCTGTAAAATACATCTATCATGCGGTTCCCAAATTAGATGAAGATGCCTTTTTAACAGCGGAGCTCACTAATTGGACAGCTCTGAATCTACTGCCAGGAAAATCAAATATTTATTACCAAGGTACCTATATCGGTATATCAAGCATTGATACAGAAAAGGCTTCCGACACGCTGAGTATTTCCTTGGGCAGAGATCGTAACATCGTAGTAAAAAGAGAGGGGAATAAAGAGCTCTTCGACAAAAGAGTGGTAGGCAATTATATAAAGGAAACTGTAGGGTGGAACATCACCGTACGGAACAATAAGGATGCGAAAATCAATATTATAATTGAAGACCAGTTCCCGATTTCTGAACGGAAATCGATTGAAGTGAATCGTATTGATTATTCAGGAGCAAAACTGAACGACAAAACGGGAAAGCTCTTATGGAATCTTGAATTAAATGCAAGCGAAAAGAAAGAGCTAAAGTTCAATTATATGGTTAAGTATCCAAAATTCAGCAATATCAAGCTATAGTTCAAGGTTTTCCTTCATTACTAGCTTAATATTTCTTGAACATTTCCTTTTATTTTTTCACTCAAAGAATCGGTGGGTAGATCATTATCGTCTGTTCCAAAAGGATCTTCAATCTCTTCAGCCAAGATCTCCATACTCACGAGTACATAGAAAACAAATATGGACACAAGTGATGAGTAATAACCAAAAGAATGAACAAATGCGAGCGGAAGAGTCGTTACATAGATGAATATGAACTTCTTAAAAAACATACTATATGAATAAGGTATTGGTGTGTTTTTAATGCGTTCGCATGCTCCAATAATATCTGAAAATGATTTTAAATTGATGTCAAGTACAATATAGTTTTCTTCAGTTAACTGTCCTTTCTTTTTCAGCTCGTCTAATTTTTTGTAGAGCATTGAGATGATGTAATTAGGCTTGTGCTCATAGTTTGCTATTTCTTTTTGTTCATCCTTAGTTAAGTCCAGTTCATTTGTAATCACGCCTTCTCTTAGGTGTTCCTTCATAGAAATGGCGTAATTCGCAATCATTCGGCTAAAATATTGTTTGGTTTGAGCATCATCGGTAAGCGCTGATATTTTAATGGCTAAATTCCGAGAATTATTAACCAATTCCCCCCACTTTTTTCTTCCTTCCCACCAACGGTCGTATGCGGTATTTGTTCTAAAAACGAGGAGTAATGACAGCACAAACCCAATTAGAGAGTATACCTGCATTAGGTCTTTCAGCTTTTCTGTGTTGCCAATGTAGTTTATTTCAAGATAAGCAATGCCAAGGGTAAATAAGCCAAGAGCAAATAACTCTTTCCATAACTTACTGATCGTATCGCTGTGATTGAGAGCAATAAGATGTTTAAACCAAATTTTCGGATTGTATTTAATCATTTAGACAAAATTTGATTCAAAAATAAAAAACAAAAACAAACACCCGATTATTTATATCCTATGTTTATGTATAACTTTACGGGCCTATGCAACAATTATTCAACCTCAATTTGATAAAAACACTTGTTTTTATTGCAATACTCCCATTCACAGCGCAAACCCAAGCCGTACTTTATAACCCACAAACACTCTATGATAGTCCGGGAGGGTTTTATGACCAGGAAATCATTAGAGAAATCAATATTCAATTTTATGATGCCAATTATCATAATTCTCTTGTGAATGCATTCTTCAACAACCCCTCCTACAGGATGCCTGCCGCTGTGACCATAGATGGCATTTCATATGATAGTGTTGGCGTTCGATATAAAGGAAATTCTACTTTTTGTATTCCGAATGATGAAGGCAATCCAAAGGTTCCATATAACCTTGATGCAAATTATTGGATTTCAAGTCAAAAGATTTCGGATTACAAAAAAATAAAGTTTGCCAATGCATGGATGGATCCAACATTTGCAAAAGAAATTACAGCAACCAATATCTATCAAAAATACATGCCGG
>DAIPZI010000038.1:0-11352 GCA_036782275.1 Crocinitomicaceae bacterium | reverse complement strand
CATAGACAAAAGGCTTCATGGTTGAACCAATTTGTCTGCTGTTATTTGTGACCATGTCTATTTTAAAATAATTGATATTTGTACCACCGACCCAGGCACGAATAAAGCCTGTTTTTGGTTCAATAGAGACAAGTCCGGTTTGTAAGAATGATAAATTGTGTTTTATAGAATCATTCGGAGTCATTACTGTATCAATATCTCCAGTATAACTGAAGATTTTCATAGAGGTCGTGGTATTGAATATTTTTAATATATCAGATTTAGATACATTTCGCTCCTTTAGCTTTTTGTACCTTTCACTGTCTCTTCGGCCCTTAGCAACAGTGTTGGAAATAGTCCGGTCCGAGGTCTTTTTTAGAAAAGGGAACTTGTCTTTTTTATACTTAACGGTTTTGTTGAATCTGTTTTGCCAGGACTTTACTTTTTTATTTTTGCCGCTAGGGTCAATTCCGCTCAAATGTTGTAGAACCGCCTCTTCCGCCTTTTGCTGAAGAGAAGTGTTAAGTGTAGTGTAAATCTTTAAGCCGTCTTGGTAAATATTATAACCAGAACCATCTTTTTTAGCATACTTAAAGGTTCCATTAGTATTTTTAGTATTTAAAATAGAATTCACCTCGTTTTTTAAACTTTCACGAAAATATGGAGCAAGACCTTCCTTGTGATCGACAGAATGGTAATCGACAATTAGCGGCTTTTTACAAAGGGATTCGTATTCTTTTCTAGTAAGTTTACTGGATAAGTATTCGTTTTCATTTTCACTGTTTCTTAACCATTGAAATAAGACCTGATTTCTTCGGTTTATCGCTCTTGTTGAATCTTTTTTACGAGCAGCTTTGATTTCGGCAATAGATACTTTAGAAGGAGAGACCTTCTTTTTTAAGGCGATTTTACTTGCATAGTTTTTATTTTTAAAAGAATATGGGTTGTAAAGACTTGGGTTTTTACACATTCCGACGAGCATTGCCGCTTCTGGTTTAGTGAGCTCAATAGCTTTTTTGTTATAATACACATTGGCAGCACTTTCTATTCCAACAGCATTATAGAGAAAATCAAACTGATTCAAATACATGGTAATAATTTCTTTCTTAGAGAAACGCTTTTCGAGTCTTGTTGCAATAATTTGTTCTTGTGCTTTAATGTTTATTTTCTCCATTAAGCCTTTCGCTTCTTCCCTATCCACAAGTTTAAAGAGCTGCTTTGCTAACTGTTGTGTTATTGTTGACGCTCCCCCAGAAGCTCCAAGAGAGGTTGCGGACCTTACCAGCGCGCGAAAATCAATTCCAGAATGATCATGGTAGCGCTCGTCCTCGGTGGACACCAACGCATCGATCACATAGGGTGAAATTTCTCTATATTTTATGCTCGACCTATTGATTCTCCAGTAATGACCGATTGTAGTATCTTTCCCTTTTTCGTTTTTAGCAATAACGGCAGACGCTAGTAATTCAGGAGGGTTGTCTAATAAAGAAACTGGAGGAAGCTCGTCTTCCGACTGCAGTAGGTAAAGAGAAGAGACAACAAGAAAAGGCAAAAGAACAATAAACCAGAAAACGATAGAGAAAATCGTTTTTTCTTTTGTGGTTATTATTTGGTCAACTTTCTTCATAAGTTAAAATTACAATTTATCTTTTACCTGAGAACGTGTCTTCTCTGACTGTCTAATTTTAATAAAATAAAAACCATGATTGAAAATGACATCATGGAAGATCCCCCGTAACTAAAAAAAGGAAGGGGTATACCTATAACCGGAGCAAAGCCGATATTCATTCCGATATTAATTGCAAAGTGATAAAAGAAGAACATGCCAACGGAATACGCATAGATTCTGTTAAACGATGACCGTTGTCTTTCCGCAATTACGAGGATACGAATAATTATGAAGAGGTATATCATCAGTAAAACTGACCCCCCGAGAAAGCCCCACTCTTCGGCAAAAGGACAAAAAATAAAATCAGTTTCACTTTCGGGGACGTGGTTCGTTTTCACACTTGATACAGAAGCGTTTTGGTATCCCTTTCCAGAAAACCCTCCAGAACCAACTGCGGCCATTGCGCGATTTCTATTGTAATCTTTTCCATTTGGATCCTCTTTTAGACCCAAAAAAAGTTCAATACGATCTTTTTGGTGATCAGCAAGGTGCACAAATGAATATTCAACGAAATAAGAGCTAGCACTCCCTACAATAAAGGAAAGAACAATAATCAGCCGAACCTTTACTTTTTCTCGTTTTGTACCAAATTTCTGTATAAATAGGATTCCGGCGACCGAAATTAAAAACAAGCTAACGATAATTCCAAAAGACCCGTAAAGCGGAAGGCCAGGGATTATTCCAAGATTTTTATGGCCAAGAAGAATGGTAAGGATTGAAAGGAAAACTAAAACGAATAAAATAGGAATAAAATGACTTCCAATCCAGGTTTGCTTATACCTCACTTTAGGCAAAAGGTTAATAAATTTTAAAATAAATGGATCAAAGGTGAGCCCTTCGCGATATAGGACAAAAAAGAAAGCGGTAAATACCACAAATGTTCCCGCATCAGGTTGAAGAAGAATTAAGCCCATGGGTATTACAATAATAATAAGAGCGGTTAATACATTGTATGAACTCAATAACCTAATATTCAGCTCACTTACATACCTCGCGAGTAATAGCGCCGTTGTGATTTTAGCGAATTCGGCAGGCTGTATACCCATACTTCCAACTCCAATCCATGCTCGAGCACCATTTATCGGAGGCATAAATAAAACAAGCACGAGTAAGCCTAATGTTACAAGGTAAATAGGAAGAGCAAATTTTTTATAGACATCAGAGTCAATCAAAAAAACAATTCCTCCTAAAAAAAGAGACAAGAAAATCCACATAATTTGTTTTCCGTACTTTTCTGAAAAACTAAAAATATTCGGACTCTCTTCATTAAAGGCCACAGAATAAATGGTCATTAATCCAAAACAAATCAAGGTTAAAAAGCCAATTAATAAGGGCCAGTCTAGATTGTTAATAAGAGAATTTGTTTTTCTCATTTTAATTATTGTTCAATACAGCGTCCAAGATGCGTTTTTCTTTTGCTGGGTTTGATATGGTTTTGTTTAAATACTTTTCAATCATTAAACTTGCTATAGGTGCAGCCCAGGTGCCACCAAACCCGGCGTTTTCGACAAAAACAGCAATAGCAATCTGGGGGTTATCCATTGGTGCAAAAGCAATAAATACAGAGTGGTTTTTTTGTTTTACAGAGCCTATAAAGTTTTCCACGGTCCCTGTTTTTCCACAAACATCAATGCCATCAATTTTTGCCAATCCCGCAGTTCCTCCAGCCTCATTTACAACACGCCACATGCCGTCTATAACCGGGGAAAAGTGTTTTGCGTCAACCATCGTTTGGTTTTTTTGTATTTGAATGGGAAAGTCTTTCTTTGGAGACTGAACGAAGTGAGGGTCATAATACCACCCTTTATTGGCAATCGTGGCTGCGAGATTGGCCATGTGAAGTGGGGTTAATTTAACCTCGCCCTGTCCTATTGCAATAGATCGAATTGTTGAAAAGGCCCACCTGTGGTGCCCAATCCATTTGTCATAATATGCCGAATTGGGAATCAATCCTGTTCGAAGACCGTAAACATCAGAATTTAGTTTTTTTCCGAGACCAAAGCTTTGCATATACTTATTCCAAAGATTGAGGCCGTCTTCTGCATCTTCATATCGATTCGTATATTTCTTTTGTTCGATGATTTTTTTAACTGCATAATAATAGTAGGGATTACAAGAGAACTTTACAGCCTTTGCAACACTGGACGGACTGGGATGCGAATGACAACCTACAAGCTCTTTATTGCACGGAAAAGAGGTGTTTGCCTGAATCACCCCTTCTTGAAGTCCAATCAAAGATTGCACCAGCTTAAATATGGATCCAGGGGGATATTCTGCCTGAGTAGGTCTTGGATATAGTGGTTTATCAGGATTTTTTAAGAGCTCTGGATAAAACTGACTCACGTTTTTTCTTCCGACTAAAACATTGGGATCATAAGATGGAGCAGAAACCATAGATAGGATTTCACCTGTCTGGGGTTCAATTGCGACAATGCAACCTTTTTTATTTTTCATAAGCGCTTCTCCGTATGCTTGCAGTACCATGTCTAAACCTAGACGAATGGGTTCAGCGGGCTTGGCCAACGTGTCATAACGCCCATTTTCATAACGTTTCACGTCATTATTCATTGCTGATCTAACGATGTAGTGCACACCCTTTGTTCCTCTTAATTGTTTTTCATAGATTCTCTCAATTCCAGCTCTTCCAATATTATAACTGGGCTTATAGAACTTATCATTTGAAACTTCTTCTTGATTAACTTCTGACAAGTAACCCAGAATATTTGCTCCATTAGGATAAGGATAATACCTCATACTCGTTTCTTCTTCATAAAACCCAGGATAAGAGTCTAAAAACGGCGCAATCTTAACCATTTCTTCTTTAGTAATCTCTTTTAAAAAAGGGTAGGGTCTGTTTTTTTGATAATTAGATTCTTTTTTTCCACTGTATTTATTGTAATAGGTCCCCTCTCCCCTTACAATTTCCACGAATCGTTCACTTATCATTTTAGACTCCCAGCCTATGAGCTGGGCAAATCCTAAAGTGTCAAAATCAGCCCCCATTTTTTCCTCTATTACCATTAGGTTGAAATAGGTTTTATTTCCAACGATTTTTAGACCATTCCGGTCATATATAATTGCTCTTGGGGGAGTAACCTCAGTTCTTTTTTCACTAATTTGATGTGCCCGATCACTCCATGTATCATCAAGGACTTGCATGTAAAAAAGACGAAAGAGGTAGATAACTCCAACAAATAAAATGAAGGAAATAATCACATATCTTCTATTTTCTACATTCAATTAGTTTGACTTTTTAAGTAGTAATGTTTGTAAGATAACACAAACAATAAATGAAAGCAGTGTGCTCGGGACGGTTTTTTGAAGAATTAACAAGATTTCTGAAAGCGAAAAGCTTTCCATGGTAAAAAACCACAAATGATGAAAAATTAAGAGAGAGCCAAAAGTAAAAATAAACCACTTGTTTCCCATGTCAAATATGGAGGGGTTTTTAATTGAATCGTATCCATCTCGAGGTGCAAACCAACGAAAAACAAAGGGCCTTAAGTAAGCCATGAAAACAAGAGCAGAGGCGTGAAGTCCAAAGGTGTTTGATAATGCATCAATACAGAGCCCTAAAATAAAGGAAATAAATAACAACCGAATAACGGAAACATCGAAAGGCAATAACATGATGTACAACGGTGAAACCATAATATGTACATATGGTGTTATTTCTAATTGATTAAAAATAAACACTTGAAGAAAAACAAAGATTAAGAACCTAAAGATGAAGATGTAAAAGCGATTCATATTTATTATTCTCCTTTTTGATTTTCAAGCATTAGCATCTCGTTACGAAATAAATTATTTATTACATAAACATTTTGAAGCGATGCATATTTTTCTGAAAAATGAATTTCAATTTCCCACACAGACTTTCCTTCAATGGGTTTAACGGCAGAAACCTTTCCAACACGAAGACCTTTTGGAAAAATGCCGCTGCCTCCTCTTGAAATAACCGCTGAACCAATAGTGATTTTTATATCATTTGTAATTCCAGAAATGGTTCCTTTATTTGGATCCTCTCCATTCCACTTGAGAAGGCCAAAAGCTCCGTTTTCTTGAATCATTACATCTATATTAATGTCTGAGGTTAAAACGCTTTTCACGATACTAAAATGAGAACTTGCAGCATGAACAATTCCAACAATTCCATTATTCGAAAACACGCCCATGCCCCGAGAGACGCCTTGTTTCTCCCCAGTATTTAATGTAAAAAAGTTATTTCTTTTTGTTATTGTCGAATTGATTATTGTTGCAGGAATGTACTTATATTGTTGTTGGTAGACGGTGTCTTGAACAGAAACGGAATCTTTTTTTAGTTCATATAAAAAAGAGGGAACTTTAGATCGAAGCTGAAGGTTTTCAAGCTGAAGGTTTCGATTATTTTCCTCAAGACTAAAATGTTTGGTTAGCGTATGTTCTACTTCAAACAGGGTTCCAGCAATAGAAGATGCGGTAGTGAAATAATTGCTTTTTGGCACCGTCATAAATGACACGTACAAGTAAAGTGCAATTCCTTGAAAAAACAAAAAAACGAAGAAAACTCTTAGTTTTTGTATAAATTCAATCAGATTCTGCATCTTCAAAGATAATAAACAAGCTGTGAATACGCCCGAGGAAAAAGAAAATTATAAAGAATTAATCCTTGATAAGAAACTGATACTTGTCAATATTTTTTAAGGCAATACTGGTTCCCCTTGCGACAGCTCTCAAAGGATCTTCTGCAATATGAACAGGAAGTTTTGTTTTGGCTGAAATTCGATCATCAAGCCCTCTAAGCATAGATCCACCACCGGCTAAATAGATTCCTGTTTTGTAGATGTCAGCAGATAATTCTGGCGGAGTCATTTCTAAAGCACTCAAAATGGCTTCTTCAATTTTTGAAATCGTTTTATCTAAAGCATGGGCAACTTCGGTATATGAAACCATTATTTCTTTTGGAATACCAGTCATAAGGTCCCGGCCTCTGACAGCAAAATCTGAGGGCGGTGTTTCTAAATCAGGCAGGGCAGCTCCAACCTCTATTTTAATTTGTTCAGCGGTTCTTTCTCCGACGAGTATATTGTGCTGTCTTCTCATGTATTCCTCTATATCATTGGTAAAGTCGTCTCCCGCAATTCTTATTGATTTGTCACAAACAATACCCCCTAAGGCGATTACTGCAATTTCAGATGTTCCTCCACCGATATCTATGATCATGTTACCCATAGGCTCCTCAACATCAATACCAATACCAATAGCTGCGGCCATCGGCTCGTGAATGAGATAAACCTCTTTCGCTCCAGCATGCTCTGCTGAGTCACGAACAGCTCTTTTTTCTACCTCCGTAATCCCTGAAGGGATACAAATAACCATTCTCAATGTAGGGTTAAACAGGCTTCTTCCGGAGTTGATCATTTTAATCATCCCTCGAATCATTTGCTCAGCGCTTTGAAAGTCAGCGATAACACCATCTTTTAAAGGTCGAACGGTTTCGATTAACTTATGGGTTTTCCCATGCATTTGTTGGGCCTTTTTTCCAATAGCTACAATTTTTCCCGATTGAATATCTTTAGCGACTATAGAAGGTTCATCTACGACCACTTTATCATTCCAAATAATTAGGGTATTAGCAGTGCCTAAGTCTATTGCTATTTCTTGCGTTAAAAAACTAAAAATCCCCATTTTAAAATTTATATTGAAACAATGAAAGTCGCTTAATCAAAGCCAACATTCAAATATAATAAAGTTAATGTTTGAAATGACGAATTCCGGTAAAAACCATTTTCATTTCATTTTTGTCACAATATTCAATTGATAATTTGTCTTTTATTGAACCTCCGGGCTGAATAACGGTTTTAATCCCTTCGTTACATGCAATTTCTACACAATCGGGAAAAGGGAAAAAGGCATCACTTGCCATTACTGCTCCATTCAGATCAAAATCAAACGATTTTGCTTTGTGAATGGCCTGCCTTAAAGCGTCAACTCTTGAGGTTTGTCCTGTTCCGCTTGCCAAGAGCTGGTTGTTTTTAGCTAAAACAATTGTATTAGACTTTGTGTGTTTTGATATTTTATTTGCAAATAATAGGTCAGAAACCTCTGAGTCACTCACTTTTTTTATAGTTACACAGCTTAAATCGTTCTTCGTTTCAGTGACGTTGTCTCTATCTTGAACAAGGAACCCGTTTAACACGGTTCTCACGGTTCTTTTGGCTCTTTTAAAGGAATTAGACTTAAGTAGAATTCTATTCTTTTTTTGTTTTAAAACGGTTAAAGCGCTTTCTTCAAATTCAGGAGCAATTAGAACTTCGCAGAATAAATCTGTAATTAACTCAGCAGTTTCTGTATCAATAGTGGTGTTGGAAACAAGAACGCCACCAAAAGCACTGACGGGGTCTCCGGCTAAAGCATCTACATAGGCCTCCTTAATGGTTGCTCTCGAGCTAAAACCACAAGCATTGTTATGTTTTAGGATGCCAAAAGTTGGGGAAGCATCATGAAACTCAAAAATAAGGTTCATGGCAGCATCAACATCTAAAAGGTTATTGTATGAAAGCTCTTTCCCGTGAAGCTGATCAAACATTTCATTGAAGTCACCAAAAAAGAAACCTTTTTGGTGAGGGTTTTCACCATACCTTAAGGTGCGTGAATTCGAATTACTGATTTTTAAGAATTCAGTTTGCTCAGGGGAAAAGTAATTATGAATGGAGGTGTCATAATGTGATGATATTTGGAAAGCTTCACCCGCATATTGTTTTCTTTGGTCTTCGGTTGTATTGGCCCCCTGTTCCTTTAATATTTCGACGAATCCATTGTATTGTTTTATTGTTGAGACGACCATTACATCATTAAAGTTTTTAGCCGCTGCTCGTATTAAGGAAATCCCTCCTATATCTATTTTTTCAATGATTTCATCGTGACTTCCGCCAGAAGCACACACCTCTTCAAAGGGATAAAGATCAACGATTACAAGGTCAATACATGGGATTCCATATTCTACAATCGTTTCCTGATCAGAGCTTAAAGATCGTCGATTTAGGATTCCACCAAAAACTTTAGGGTGTAGTGTTTTTACTCGACCCCCAAGAATAGACGGATATTCTGTTAAATCTTCAACACGAATTACCGGTATCCCTAAGCCCTCAATAAAGGATTGAGTGCCTCCTGTTGAATATATTTTAACGTTATTATTGTGTAGCTCTCTAACGATGCTTTCTAGTCCCGTTTTATAGTAAACGGAAATGAGAGCTGATTTTATTGTTTTCATATCAGGAAAATAGAATCTTTATAAATTATAAAGGGCCGCAAAAGCAACCCTTTTTGAAATTCAAGTAATTATTTGTAAGATCAACCAGAACACATTTCGCAATCATCTGGATCATCTAGAGAACACGCTATTTCTTCTTTAGATTTACTCGTGCTTTTAGCAACTACATCCTTGTCAACAGTAAACTTAATGGCATCTGTAGCCGCTTTTGTTCGAAGGTAGTACATTCCTGTTTTAAGGCCTTTTTCCCATCCGTAAAAATGCATTGATGTCAGCTTTCCAAAATTCGCGTTTTCCATGAATATATTTAGCGATTGGCTTTGACAAATGTATGCCCCTCTATCTGCAGCCTGTTCGATAATCGCTTTTTGAGAAATCTCCCATGCTGTTTTGTATAATTGCTTTAAGTTTTCAGGGACATCTTCAATGTTTTGAACAGACCCGTTCGCTGCCATAATTTTTTGTCTCATGGTTTTGTCCCAAAGACCCTCTTTCACCAAATCCTTCAATAGGTGTTTGTTTACAATAATAAACTCTCCAGATAAAACTCTTCGAGTATAAATGTTTGAGGTATATGGTTCAAAACATTCGTTGTTTCCAAGTATTTGAGCGGTTGATGCTGTTGGCATTGGCGCTAATAACAATGAGTTTCTTACACCGTACTTTTTCACTTCATCTTTTAGAAGATCCCACTCCCACCTTGCCGTTGGCTTCACATCCCACATGTCAAACTGAAAAACCCCTTTAGAAACAGGCGATCCAGGATATGTTTCATATGCTCCATCTTCTTTTGCTAAGTCTTTTGACGCTGTCATAGATGCAAAATAAATGGTTTCAAAAACTTCGCGATTCAGTGCTTTTGCTTCTTCTGACTCAAAGGGTAATCTCATCATGATGAATGCATCCGCAAGCCCCTGAACACCTAGTCCAATAGGGCGATGTCTCAAGTTGGAGTTTTTTGCTTCCTTAACAGGGTAATAGTTCTCATCAATAATTCTATTGAGATTAATCGTAGCTTGATAGGTTACTTCAAATAGTTTTTCAAAATCAAACGTGGCATCGTCTTTAACATATTTAGGAAGCGCCAATGATGCAAGGTTACAAACAGCAACCTCATCAGGTGCGGTATATTCGATAATCTCAGTGCAAAGGTTCGAAGACTTGATAACGCCAAGGTTTTGCTGATTAGATTTAGCGTTGGCTGCATCTTTATATAGCATGTATGGGGTACCCGTTTCTATTTGTGATTCAAGAATTTTGAACCATAGATCTTGTGCTTTTATGGTTTTTCGTCCTTTACCGTCTTTTTCATACTTTGTATATAGCTTTTCAAACTCCTTACTGTGAGTATCAGACAAGCCCGGGCATTCGTGGGGACACATTAATGTCCAGTCTCCATTTTCCTTTACTCGTTTCATGAATAAATCAGGAATCCACAAAGCATAAAACAAATCACGTGCACGTTGCTCTTCTTTTCCATGATTCTTTTTTAAGTCCAAGAAGTCAAAAACATCAGCATGCCAAGGCTCGAGGTACATTGCAAAAGAACCTTTTCGTTTTCCTCCTCCTTGATCAACATATCTAGCGGTATCATTGAAAACCCTCAACATTGGAACGATTCCGTTTGATGTACCATTCGTTCCTTTAATATACGAGCCGGTTGCTCTAATATCATGGATAGATAGACCGATTCCTCCTGCAGATTGAGAAATCTGAGCACAGGATTTTAAGGTATCATAAATCCCATCAATACTGTCCTCTTTTGTTGTAAGTAGAAAGCAAGAAGACATTTGAGGTTTAGGCGTACCGGAATTAAATAATGTTGGTGTGGCATGTGTAAACCATCCTTCTGACATTAAGTTGTATGTGCGGATTGCCGACTCAATATCGTTTTTGTGAATCCCTACAGAAACACGCATAAGCATTTGTTGTGGCCTTTCTGCAATATTTCCATTCAATTTCATTAGGTATGACCTTGTAAGCGTTTTGAAGCCGAAATAATCATATCTAAAATCTCTGTCATATATAATACTGGAATCAAGAAGGTTTTTGTTATCCATTATGATGTCATGGACCTCTTTGGACAAGAGCGCTGCATTTTCTCCAGTTTTAGGATCAATGTAATTGTACAAATCTTGCATTACATCTGAAAATGTCTTCTTCGTTTCTTTGTGCAAATTTGACACGGCAATGCGTGATGCTAATAATGCATAGTCAGGGTGATCAATGGTTTTAGCCGCAGCAACCTCTGCCGCCAAGTTGTCAAGGTCTGATGTGGAAACCCCATCATAAATACCTTCAATAACCTTCATGGCAACAGCCTCTGGAGAAACCAAAGGATCTAATCCATAACACATTTTTATAATTCTTGCCGTAATTTTGTCAAATTTAACGGGCTCTTTTTTTCCTTCTCTTTTTACTACGTACATCTAATTCTATTTTAACAATTCTT
>DAIPZI010000037.1:0-11632 GCA_036782275.1 Crocinitomicaceae bacterium | reverse complement strand
CCCGACCTCCGGGTTATGAATCCGGCGCTCTAACCAACTGAGCTACCTCGCCATTTCGGGTGCAAATATAATTAGTTTTTTAATAAAAGCATATAACTTAAGCCTCGAGGTTTTGAAGTTCCTTTTCAACAAATTCTGCCAAAGAACAAATGTGTGATCCAGAAAAGTCAAATGATATCCCTGCTGCCTTGAATACATCAGGCATAGATTCTGTATAACCAAGCTTTAAGGCACGCTCATAATGCCCAACGGCTTGCTTAAAATCTTCCTTACTGTTTTTCCAAACTCCAATGGCGCCAAGCTGTGCGATGCCATATTCAATATAATAGAATGGAACTTCGAACAGGTGAAGCTGTCTTTGCCAAGAGGACTCCAAAACCCTTTCATGTCCAGACCAATCGACAAGACCAGTGCCAAAACGATTGTTGAGCTCCATCCAATATGCTGTTCTCTCTTTTGCGGAATGATCATGATTTTCGTATACCCAATGCTGAAAGGCATCAATTTGAGCAATCCAAGGAAGAAGAGTAAGTGTGCCTTCGATTTGTTCCTTTTTGGCTCGGTACAAGTCATCTGAATCATCATATACTTTATCCCAATGGTCCATGGTCAATAGCTCCATAGACATTGAGGCGAGCTCTGCAATTTCTGAAGGAAAGCTCTTAAAAGCGGTCAATTCCAAATGATGGGTAAGAAAGGAATGGACAGCGTGTCCTCCCTCATGAACCATAGTGGTAAAGTCATTTTGAGAGCCCACTGAATTCATGAAAATAAAAGGGGCACCTGTTTCATATAAAGGATAATTGTATCCTCCAGGAGATTTACCTGGTTTTGATTCGAGATCAAAATGCTTCATCTCTTCCATGGTCTTTAAGAAACCTGCAAATTTGGAATCAATTTCTTCAAAAATAGCAACGGTTTTGTCGAGCATTTCTTGACCACTTTTAAAAGGTTTAAGAGGTGCTTTCCCATCAGGGTTTACCGCTGTATCCCAGGGTTTAAATTGACTTTTACCCAGTTTATTTAATTTTTTCTCTTGAATTTTCTTTACAAGTGGAACGATATGCTGTTCTACAGCAAGATGAAAGTCAAAGCACGATTCTTTGGTGTAGTCAAATCGGCCCATTTCTTTAAACTTGTAATCTCTGTAATTATCAAAACCCGCATTTTTTGCCAATTCAGTTCTTTTGGCAATAAGGTCTGTATACAAATCACTCAAGGCGTCAACATCTTGTATTCTTCGGCTTGCAATTTTTTCAAAAATGCCTTGTCTTAACCCCTCATCTTGTTCTTTTAATAGAATAGAGGCTTGAGGCATTGTCAATGTTTCTCCATGATGTTCAACACTTTGAGCGCCACTAATAGCGCCAAATTCTTGACTTTTTTGACTGAGGTAGGACTGTATCGAAATGTTTTCTTCTCGGTAGAGCTCAAGCTGGGTTTGAACGCCTCTAAAATAAATTTGATAGGCATTATCATTTTCCAAATCCCCTTTGTGTGGACAGCTCATCAATTTAGTATTGAGTTTGTCGTCAAAAGGAGCAAGCTTGGGTTGTATTTCGGAAACAAAAAAGTTATAGGCCTTAGAATAATCTTCATTTCGTGTATCAATAGACATCCTGATGTATCTCCAGGCCATGTCTTCTTCTAGCACTGCTTCCAGCTCACTTTTATCTTTGAGCCAAGTTTTAAGCTCTGCTGATGAATTGATTTCTCTATTCAGCAGATCATTTAAATAGTTCTCCACGGACTCAAAAGAGTCAATAGTCAAGTGGTCGTCCACAAAGGATCGAGCATTCTTGGAATAAGTCATAAGTGTAAAAGTTTATTTTCCTCGCTGAGAGCCAACTTTTGTTGGAGCAGATTTTTTAGCTGAGACGGTTTTAACTGATTTTGAAGGACCTGACTTTGGTGAAGCTTTCTTCGCTGTTGTCTTACTTGCCTTTTTTGGTTCAGTTTCTTTGGAATCTTTCTTTTTTTCCTTTTTCTCAACAATCGGTATTCCCGCGTTAATCAAAATGTTATACCACTGAAAGATTTTTCTTAAATCCGATTTGTATACACGTTCACGATCATAATTGGGCAGAATTTCTCCCAAAGTAGATTCAAGCACAGAAAGCTCTTCTTTATGAGATAGGCAAGCCTTTCCTTCGTATTTGTCGTTGAATTTTTCCAACACCTCAATCAGCTTGATGTCTTCATCAGTAGTATATATGCTGATGTCCCCAAGTGTTGATATACGGTCAGAGGCATGAGCTGGAATACGCTTTTTGTCGACAATTGATTCTACAATCACACTGTTCTTTCCTTGCGCAACTACCTTAAATAATCCAGGTCTTCCTGTTATTGATATGATCTCGTTTAAGTTCATGAATATATTTTTTTCAAAAATAGAAAAACTTAACAAGATGAGGCTAGAAAACACCTATTATATGCAATAAGTAGTTCAATAATCGATTTACCAGTCTTTTATCCATACCTTTGCACCCAATTTTAAATAAATAGAAATGACATTTGAGGAGCTGGGATTGCGAGAAGAGGTGCTTAAGTCGTTAAAAGAACTGGGTTTCGAAGCACCGACTCCTATCCAAGAACAAGCAATACCACATCTTATGAAAGATGAGGATTGCGATTTTGTCGGTCTTGCACAGACAGGAACCGGGAAAACGGCAGCATTCGGACTGCCTTTAATTAGTAATATCAATTTAAAATCTTCTTTGCCGCAAGGCTTGATTATCTGTCCAACGCGTGAGCTCTGTTTACAGATTACAAGGGATTTGGAAACTTTTTCTAAATATCTCAATTGTAATATCGTCTCCGTTTACGGTGGTGCAGATATCCGTAGACAGATGACCCAGATTAAAAAAGGTGTATCCATTATTGTGGCCACTCCTGGAAGATTGGTGGACTTGATCAATAGAAAAGTCATTAAGCTTTCAGAAGTCAAAACGGTTGTTCTTGATGAAGCTGATGAGATGCTTAATATGGGCTTTAAAGAAGACATTGATGCGATATTGGATTCTGCTCCAGTAACTAAAAGTGTTTGGCTTTTTTCTGCAACCATGCCGAAAGAGGTTGCAAGAATTGCAAAAAATTACATGACTGATCCGCTTGAGGTTTCAATCGGTCATAAAAACCAAAGTAATGAAAACATTGAACACATTTACAGTGTGGTCAAGGAAAGGGATCGTTATGAAGCAGTCAAGCGATTGATTGATTTTCATCCCAATATATACGGACTTATATTTTGTAGAACAAAAAGGGAAACGGCTACTGTAGCTGAAAACCTTGGTCGCGAAGGATATAGTGCGGAACCTCTTCATGGTGATTTAACTCAGCCAATGAGAGACAGAGTGATGGCTCGATTTAGAAGTAAAGAAATTCAAGTGTTGGTAGCAACGGATGTTGCAGCAAGAGGAATTGATGTAGATGATATCACTCATGTCATTAATTACAATCTTCCTGATGATACAGAAAATTATACGCACAGAAGTGGACGAACAGCTAGAGCTGGTAAAAAAGGTCAGTCCATCGTTTTAATCAGTCCAAAAGAAAGCTACAAAATCAAAGCCATTGAAAAGCAAATGGGACAAACCTTTGCACAAGGCAAAATCCCTAATGCAGAGGAGATTTGTGAAATTCAATTGATGAAGCTGATCCAAAACACAATCAAAATTGAGGTCAAAGAAAAGGACATAGAGAAATTTATGCCTCAAATTCTTTCTTCATTTGAATCGATGGATAAAACAGAAATCATTAAGAAATTTGTTTCTGCCGAATTCAATAGATTTATCGAGTATTACGACCGTTCTGGAGATGTGAATCAACGAGCAAAAGAATCCAGTCGAGACGGTGGGAACCGAAGAGATAAAGGAGCCAGAGCTCGTGATGAAGGTAAAACTCGCTTTTTCTTAAGTGCAGGAAAAAGAGATGGCTTAAATCCTGGAGCTTTACTTCGTGTTGTGTGTGATGCAGCAGGAATCAAATCAACTGGAATTGGTCGAATAGATATCATGACGTCATATGCATTTTTTGATGTTGACGAAGAACATACTGATCGCATCCTTAAAAGTGTAAACGGAACCGATTTCGAAGGAACCAAATTATCTGTAGAGGTTACAAACACTCAAAATGGTGGTGGTTCTAAAGGATCAGGTGGAAACAAGAGAAGATCGGGTGGTGGAAGCCGCGGCGGTGGTAACTTTCGCTCGTCAAGAGGCGGTGGAGATCGTAGGTCAGGCCGATCAGGAGATAGAAATGGCAATTCAGAAAGAAGGTCTAGACCAGACAGACCTAGAAGACATAGAGGACGTTAATTCAATACTATTTTAATGGAAATAAGGAATATCGCGATAATAGCGCACGTTGACCACGGAAAAACGACTTTGGTTGACAAAATGATTGAGGCAGGAGCTTTTGTAAACGAAAGAGATCGACCGAAAGGAGAGCTCATTATGGACAATAATGATCTTGAAAAAGAAAGAGGAATTACGATTGTCTCCAAAAACGTATCCGTGATTTACAAAGACACTAAAATTAACATTATTGACACACCTGGTCACGCCGATTTTGGGGGTGAGGTAGAGCGTGTTCTGAACATGGCTGATGGTGTTTGTTTATTGGTTGATGCATTTGAAGGACCAATGCCTCAAACGCGTTTTGTATTGGGTAAAGCTCTTGCATTGGGTTTAAAACCTTTATTGGTAATCAATAAAGTGGATAAAGAAAATTGTACGCCTGAAGAGGTTCACGAGAAAGTATTTGACCTTATGTTTGAGCTAGATGCTACTGAGGAGCAATTGGATTTCCCTACGGTTTATGGATCAGCCAAACAGTCATGGATGTCTGATGATTGGAAAAAGCCCACTCAAACCATTGTGCCACTATTGGATCAAATTCTAGATTATTTCCCACCTAAAAAAATTGAGGAAGGAAATACCCAAATGTTAATTACCTCTTTGGATTTTTCATCTTATGTAGGTAGAATCGCAATTGGTAGATTGACTCGTGGTGAGCTAAAGGAAAATATGCCCATCATCTTATCCAAAAGAGATGGTACCAAACAAAAGCACAGAATAAAAGAACTGTTTGTATTTGAAGGGCTTCAGCGTGTAAAAGTAACCAGTGTTGAAGCTGGAGATATTTGCGCCATTACTGGGATTGAAGGTTTTGAAATTGGTGATTCAATTTGTGATGCAGAAAATCCAGAACCATTACCAACAATTCGAATGGATGAGCCCACAATGTCTATGACATTTTCAATAAACGATTCGCCATTTTTTGGAAAGGAAGGAAAGTTTGTAACTTCAAGACATATTCAAGAGCGTTTAAATAAAGAGCTTGAAAAAAACCTTGCATTACGAGTTCTTGAAACCGACAAAGCTGATAAGTGGCTTGTTTATGGTCGAGGCGTACTGCATCTGTCTGTTTTGATTGAAACCATGAGGAGAGAGGGGTATGAGCTTCAGGTTGGACAACCTCAAGTAATATTAAAAGAAGTAGATGGAGCAAAATGTGAGCCTATTGAAGAGTTGACCATTGATTTGCCGGAAGAATATAGTGGTACAGCTGTTGAGGCGGTAACGAAGCGTAAAGGTGAAATGCTGAACATGGAGCCCAAAGGAGCCCGAATGGTTATGCAATTTCATGTGCCTTCAAGAGGGATTATTGGCTTGAGGAATTATTTACTGACTCAAACAGCAGGCGAGGCTATTATGACCCACCGTTATTTGGAATATCAACCCTACAAAGGTGAGATTCCAGGAAGACAAAATGGATCTATGATCTCACTAGAGCAGGGGGTTTCTATTCCGTTTTCGCTCAATAATCTACAGGAAAGAGGAAAGTTTTTTATCGCGCCAAGTGAAAATATTTATGAAGGGCAGGTAATTGGAGAAAATTCAAAGACTGGAGATTTGTGTATCAATGTGACAAAAACCAAGAAAATGTCGAATATGAGGTCTTCTGGAGCTGATGACAAGGTGAGGTTAGCCCCGCCAAAAGTTTTTAGTCTAGAGGAATGCTTAGAGTACATTCAAGGTGATGAATACGTTGAAGTAACTCCGAAGTGTCTTCGAATTAGAAAAATCCTTCTCAAAGAAACAGACCGAAAAAGAGCGTCAAATAAAAGTTTGAACTTCTAAATGGCGTAATAAAAAATAGATAGATTCGTTACCATATCGTGAGACTCATAAAACACATAGTGTTTATTTTATGTTTTGTTCATTCATCATGGGCACAGCAACCTAATTTTTTTTCTCGTTCAGAGATCGGTTTTTCAGTAGGTACGACCTTTTACATTGGTGACCTGAATCAGTTTAAACCTTTCTACCAAAGCAATTTGGCAGGAGGGTTCATGTATCGCTTTAATGTGCATTCGAGAATGACCTTGCGGTTCACAGGAATATATGGAAAAGTAGAAGCTTATGACCGGGATGCAAGTCAACCCTTAATCGTAAATCGTAATTTAAGCTTTGAATCACCAATTACTGAGCTTGCAGGAGGGATTGAATTTCATTATTTCCCTTTTCAGTTTGGCAATAAAAGATACAAAGGAACGGCATATATGATTGCTCAAATTGGTGTTTTTAAAATGAATCCTCAAACCGAATTTAACGGTGAGCTTATCGATCTTCAACCGTTGGGAACTGAGGGGCAAAATGCCAATATTGGAAAACAGAATTACGGCCTTTACCAGCTTTGTGTTCCATTAGGACTAGGGCTTAAGCTTTCCATGGGGAAATACGTTTCATTTAATATGGACATTGCCATACGCAAGACGTTTACAGATTACTTGGATGATGTAAAGAGTGATACCTATTATGATCCTGTAGCACTTCAAGCTTTAAACGGAGCTGATGCTGCAGCATTAAGCAATAGAAGTATAGATGGGAATTCATTAGGCAGAAGAGGCAATTCGAGTAACAAGGACTGGTATGTTTACTGTGGAGGGATGCTCACTTTTAGGTTGGGAAAAGGGAACAACTGCCCAGTTATTCGATAATTTTTTTTGATCGTCTACATTTCTCACTGCAATACTTTACCTCATTCCAACAGTTTTTCCATTTTTTTCTCCATTCAAAACTCCTATTACAAAGAATACACATTTTTGTAGGAAAATTTTCTTTCTTTCTGGTTTTCACATTTTCAAAACATTTCTGTAGCGACTTTGTTTTTCTGTTGATGACAGAACGTGATACAAATCGAGTAATTGAAATGGCTTGGGAGGATCGTACCCCATTCGATGCCATCTTTTTTCAGTTTGGTTTAACCGAGAAAGAGGTGATAGAGCTGATGAGAACCGAATTAAAGCTGAAAAGCTGGAAAAGGTGGCGTAAAAGAGTGCAAGGAAGAAGCACGAAACACTTGGCGAAAAGAGTATTTAGAGTGGGAAGACACAAATGCTCAAGACAGCGTACTATCAGTCAAAATAAAGTAACTTAGCTTTTTACATAACCTGCTTTATCTCTCACCCTTTCTAATACATCATTGGCGACTTTTCTCGCTTTTTGAGCACCAATAGAAAGCGCATCATCAATTTCATTTCGATGTTCCATTAAATGGTTGAACCTGGTTCTTTCGGATTGAAACTTATCTAGGATGAGTTCAAAAAGAGCTTGTTTGGCATGGCCGTAACCGTAGCCTCCCTTTTCATATTTTGATTTCATTTCTGAAATGGCAGTTGAGTCTGCTAGAATGGAGTATATCGCAAAGATATTGCAGGTATCTGGATTTTTTGGGTCTTCAAGAGCTTCACTATTTGAAACAATGGACATGATTTGTTTTCTCAGCTTTTTTTCAGGAAGAAAAATATCAATCAGATTATTTCTTGACTTACTCATTTTGTGCCCATCGGTTCCGGGAATAAGCATCGTGTCCTCGGCAATCGATTCTTCAGGTATAACAAATGTATTACCAAGCTGTAAATTGAATTTTGTAGCGACATCTCGAGTCATCTCAATGTGCTGTTTTTGATCTTTACCTACAGGAACAATCTCTGCATCATAAAGAAGAATATCTGCTGCCATAAGCATGGGATAAGTAAATAAACCTCCATTGATATCATCGAGTCGGTCTGCTTTATCCTTAAATGAGTGAGCCAGGGTCAATCTTTTGTAGGGATAAAAACACAATAGGTGCCACATTAATTCGGTAACTTCAGGAATATCGCTTTGACGATAAAACACCGTTTTTGAAGGGTCAAGTCCACAAGCAAGCCATGCAGCGGCCGTTTTGTAGGTGTTTTCTCTAAGCTCTTCGGCATTTTTAACTTGCGTCAAGGAATGTAAATCTGCTATAAATAAAAAGGACTCATTTGAAGATTCTTTTGCCAATTCAATTGCAGGTATAATCGCCCCCAAAAGATTTCCTAAATGTGTTGTACCCGTACTTTGAATTCCTGTTAATATTCTTGCCATAATGTGTTTAACAAAAGTAGACAATTAAATTTTGTTTCAATTCCAATTCTTTTTCTTAATTTTTCAACCAAATGAGATTTATAATCGGCTTATTTACAAATTTGTGGAAAATTTACATCGGATGTATCTTTTCGATATTTGCGATTCTGCTGTATCCATTTTTCTTGATTGTTTTAATTAAAGATTCTTGGAGAAAATATAGTTTTTCTCTTTTTGTTTGTTGGAGCTGGCTCATGAGAATATTTTGTTTTTATCATGTGAAGTATATTGAAAAAGCAGAGCTTCCCGAAGGGCCTTATGTGATTGTTTCGAATCACACCTCTTATTTAGACATTTTTTTTATGTATTCGATTCTCCCGAATCACCCTTTTGTCTTTCTCGGTAAAAGTGAAATTTTGACTTATCCGATTATTAGAACGTATTTTAAGAATTTAAATATTCCCGTTTTTCGCAATGAAATTAGAAAGGTGGGGATGTCTTATGTGCTAGCATCGAAGGCGATAAAGGAAGGATGGTCGTTGGTTATTTATCCTGAAGGAACCATTCCCATGACAGAGATTCCAAAGCTTATCTCATTTAAAAATGGTGCATTTAAGATCGCCAAAGAAGCGAATGTTCCTATTGTAGCGCTCACCTTTACCAATAATTATAGATTGTTTTCAGACCCAACCATGTTTTATGGTCCTGCAAGACCTGGTATTTCGAAGTGCTATATTCATCCCTACATTTCAAAAGAAGAGGTTGCTAAGCTTTCTTTTTCTGAACTAAAGCAAAGATCATTTGAATTGATTGAAGGGCCATTACGAAAAGAATACCCTCATTTGTATTCAAAGGATGGAAATGATTAACTTTGTAGTATGAAAATTAGTGATGAGCTTGTTCAACATATTGCTCACCTGGCTCGTTTAGAGTTTGAAGGTGATGATTTAAATCAAATTAAGGGTGACATGTCCAAGATCATTGGTTTTATGGATAAGTTGTCGGAGCTTGACACTGAAAATGTTGAACCCTTAATCTTTATGACAGATCAGGTGAATGTATTACGTGAAGACAAGTCAGAAAGGAAATTGACGAGTGAAGATGCACTAAAGAATGCACCGAAAAGAGATTCTGATTATTTCAGAATACCAAAAGTCCTCGATAAAAAGTCATAAGGAAAAACAACAATATTTTATTATCGAACCTTTACTTGAAAAGAGTTTTTCATAGTGTGTTCTTATTTCAAACAGTTTTTTTTGGTCTTCAGTAAGCTTGCGGTGGTATTCGCCATATAGATCCCAGGTCAGCTCGTGACAGTTGTATTTATGTTCTTGGATTTCTTCTTCTGTGAATTCAAAGAGCAAGTCACTGTCTGTTTTTACATGTATTTTCCCGTTCTTTTTCAAAAATTTACTGTAGCGATCGATAAATGGCTTTGAGCTTAACCTTTTTCTCGGTTTTTTGGGCTGAGGGTCAGAAAATGTCAGCCATATCTCATCGATTTCATTCGTGTCAAAAAAATTATTTATAAAATCGATGCGCGTTCTTAAGAACATCACATTACTAATGTCTTGTTCAATACATTGCTTTGCTCCAATGTAAATTCGGTTTCCCTTTATGTCAATGCCAACAAAATTTTTGTTGGGATATAACTTAGCGAGTCCAACAGAGTATTCTCCCTTACCACAGCCCAACTCTAGTACAATGGGGTTGTCATTTTTAAAAATCTCCTTATGCCATTTGCCTTTCTTCTCATAGGTTTCCATCACTGGTGGTTCCAGGACATTTGGGAAACTCTTTATTTCTTCGAACCGTTTTAGCTTGTCTTTTCCCAAGATATTCGTGAGTTAAAGAAATAATCCTTCGGTAAACAACTGCATGCCTACTTCTAAGGCCTCATCCATTAGCTGTGTGAGCGCATTTTTAGACTTGTCTTTCATGTGAAGCGTAATACGACCTCCGTTGGCGTCCATTTCCATATCAACAAAATCAAGCATGTCAAAGATGGATTTGAAATCTCTAACTTCTCTTGGCAGGTTGTTGGTTGGAATTTGATCAAGATCTATGAAACCCGAAAAAGGAGCATTTCCTATATGAGAAAGTTTTCCGCTCAATTCTGGACCTTTTCCGTTTGGCGCGTGATTTTTAGAATAGATATTTATTTGATCATTTTGCACGTCAATTTTAATGTTGTCTTTTTGGGTGTCAGGCAGCTCATTTTCTTCTATTAGTTGCTTTAAATTTTCCCCAATATTAAAATAAACACTCAGCTCCGGAACAATTTCATCTATATTGCTCGGGATATTGTAGAGCATCATTCCGAGATCACCGCCGATAAAACTTTCAAACCCGTCTTTTCTTAAAGTCGCTTCTAATGTAGAGAGTTCGGATGGGATTTGACTTTCAAATTCATCCCCTAGATTCATGTCCATGAGGCTATTAATGATACCATCTGGATACATTTCGTATATCATTTTCTGATATTCTGCAACATTAATACTGGCTAAGAGTCCAGCAAAAGGTTTTCCTCGACCCATTTTCTGAATGGTTTCTTTAGAGCCTGAGCCCATCAGCTTACTAACGGTTTCCTTCATTTCATCTGAACCATACATGTCTACAGAAAGTGAAATAGCACCATCTTCGAAAGCCAAATTCATGGAGGATGTCATGTCAAATTCTTCCAGCCACTCCATAGAACTTAAAACATTGGGGTTAAAATCAGGTATATCTGCTTCAGCAAGATAATCGCTCAAGACTTTGCTTAAATTCCCGAAATCATAGGTCATGGTCACATCTTTGGAGTTTTCAATAACCTCCTTTACTCGAGCATCTGGTTTTCCCTTGAATGATTTAAAGTATTTTTTAAACTTTGAAACCGTGTTTCCATCGGATCTTAAATTTGAATTAAATGAGAATACAAATTTATCCTTGGTCATTGCCATTGCTACACCCGGTTGTTCCATCAATTCAAAGTTTCCATGCTTTTGAGAGCTTAAATCCGGATTTGCTTTTTTCATTTCTTTTAAAATGGCCTCGCGGTTATTGATTCCGCCAAATGCGACGACTTCAACAACAGGCATTGGAGACGCGCTTTTAATATCGATACTGTAATAAATGGGCATTGCGGTATTGATGTATGATTTGATTCTTTCCACTTCATTAATCACATCTTTAGCCATTGCTGATTTTAGCAGACTTGACTTAGATACCTCTGAATTGTAATACGCTTTATTGAG
>DAIPZI010000036.1:0-11709 GCA_036782275.1 Crocinitomicaceae bacterium | reverse complement strand
CCCTCGTCATTGTTTGGAAATTTTAAAAACAAATATTCAGCGGTTATGGAGTCAAGAATGGCATCCCCAAGATACTCTAACCTTTCATTGGAGTAGTCAGCTTTGTTATCCTTTGTATAAGAACGATGTGTTATTGCTTTTTTAAAATAAGAAAGGTTCTTAGGTTTATAACCAAACTTTGCGAGAATGAAACGAAAGAGTTTAAGTTCACCCTCTGTTTTCTTATTTCTAAACAAAGGTATTTTCAGAGCGTTAGGGCTTATATTTCTTTACGATTACACTTGTGTTGTGACCTCCAAATCCGAAGGTGTTTGAAAGTGCAATATTTACAGTTCTTTTTTCGGCCTTGTTGAACGTAAAGTTGAGTTTCGGATCTAAATTTGGATCATCAGTAAAGTGATTAATTGTTGGAGGAACAATATCTTCTTTTACTGCCATGACACAAGCGATGGCTTCAATAGCACCTGCAGCACCCAAAAGGTGACCGGTCATAGATTTTGTAGAACTGATGTTCAGGTCATACGCTTTTTCTCCAAAAACAGATTGGATGGCCTTTACTTCGGCAACATCTCCAAGAGGTGTCGATGTTCCGTGAACATTTACATAGTCAACATCAGCAGGAGTAATGTTTGCATCATCAAGAGCAGAAAGCATGGTGTTCATGGCGCCTAACCCATCAGGGTGAGGAGCAGTCATGTGATAGGCATCTGCTGACATTCCACTACCAATAATTTCAGCATAAATTGTAGCGCCCCGATTTACAGCGTGCTCATATTCTTCCAAAATTAAGGCTCCCGAACCTTCACCTAGAACAAAACCATCACGATCAACATCAAAAGGTCTCGACGCGGATTGAGGAGAGTCATTCCTAGTCGAAAGAGCTCGTAGGGCATTGAATCCACCCATTCCCATTTCATTAACACAAGCTTCAGACCCACCAGTAACAATGGCATCTGATTTACCCAAGCGGATTAAATTGAATGAATCAATCAATGCATTTGTAGCAGAGGCACAAGCAGATACAGTTACGTAATTTGGCCCCCTTAATTCGTGTTTAATAGAAATTTGCCCTGCCGCCATATCGGCGATCATCTTTGGAATAAAGAATGGATTGAGCCTAGGAGGCCCATCGCTTCCAAAATAATTTTTTGCTTCTTCTTGAAAGGTGTTTAGACCGCCAATACCGGAGCCCCAAACCACACCAATTCTATCTCTATTGGGGTTCGAATCGAGGATGCCAGAGTCTTTTAGTGCTTCATCACTAGAAACCATAGCGTATTGCGTAAAGGCATCCATTTTTCTAGCCTCCTTGCGATCTAAAAAATCCTCAACATTAAAATTTTTGACCTCACAAGCAAACTGAGTTTTGAATAATGAGGCGTCAAAATGAGTAATTGCTGCTGCTCCGCTCACGCCTGCAACAAGGTTCTTCCAGTATTCATCTTTGGAATTACCGATAGGGGTAAGCGCACCGAGTCCAGTTACAACAACTCTTTTTAATTGCATGAGAAGTATTTATATGTTAAATGTTCTATTTTGCGTTGTCTGCAATATAATCAATTGCATCACCAACAGTCTGAATTCCTTCCGCTTTATCGTCTGGAATTGAGATATTAAATTGTTTTTCGAATTCCATGATAAGCTCAACAGTATCAAGGGAATCTGCCCCTAAATCATTTGTAAAACTTGCTTCGTTAGAAACTTCACTTTCTTCAACATTTAATTTATCAACAATAATAGCAACAACTTTATCTCTGATATCTGACATCTTTATTTATTTTAAGTTTATGACTGCAAAGAAAAAAACAAACCATCAAATAACAAAATAAATATCAATTATTTATCAACGCTAGACTTTTAATGGAGGTCATTTCGAGGCATTTATGCTAACTTTGTATCACAATTAGATGAAAAAGATAGCCATTTTTATTTCAGGAGCCGGCTCAAATGCCGAAAGGATGATTTTACGTTTTTCAAAAAATGAAAATATAGAAGTCTCTTGCTTAATTTCAAGCAAACAAAATGAGCACATCGAAAACCTTTGTAAGCAACATGAGGTGAGCTATACAGAAAGCCCATTTAGAGAAGAAAATCATCAAGAAATCATGAGTGAGCTCATGAAAAAAGAAGTTGAATGGATTGTTTTGGCGGGTTTTCTAAAGAAAATCCCAGAAGAAATCATACAAGTTTTTCCTGATAGAATTATTAATCTACATCCCTCGTTACTCCCAAAATTTGGTGGCAAGGGGATGTACGGGATGCATGTACATCATGCAGTAATTGAGGCCAAAGAAAAGTTTTCAGGAATTACAATTCATTATGTGAATGAAGAATATGATGAAGGTAAAATCATTAAACAGTTTACGACCTCCATTGATGCTTCAGACGACTCAAATAGCTTGTTTGAAAAAATCCGAGAACTAGAGACTCTTTACTTTCCGCAAGTCGTTGAAAGTGAGATTCTAAAAAGGAACTAAGCGTGTTGGTTAAGAATATCAGCAAAAAACCAACAATCTTCATACGAAACGTATAATGGTGCTGGCGCAATGCGAATAACATTCGGCTCTCTCCAGTCAGCGACTACTCCAGATTCAGTTAGTTTGTTAAACATTTCTTTT
The DNA here is from genome assembly GCA_036782275.1 of Crocinitomicaceae bacterium. Taxonomy (GTDB): domain Bacteria; phylum Bacteroidota; class Bacteroidia; order Flavobacteriales_D; family Crocinitomicaceae; genus UBA952. Next base: position 9,091 of record DAIPZI010000036.1, on the reverse strand, counting down.
CCGTCTTTTTTGAAAAGAATCGAAAGCTGAGAGCCTCTTTCTGCTGGGTTTTTTGGGGTGATAATTTCTAAAAACCCTTCGTGCTTTTTGTTTAATTCCTCAAGTAGAAATTCAAGATAAGCAGTAATAAGATCCCGTTTGGCTCCAATTTTAGACATGCCTGCTTCTTTAAATATTTTTAATGAGGCAAGGTGTGCTGCCATTCCTAAAACCGGGGCATTACTTAATTGCCACCCCTCTGCTCCTTTAATAGGGTAAAACTCATCTTCCATCATGAATCGTTGTTCTTTATCGTGACCCCACCATCCTGCAAATCTCGGAAGAGTCGAATTTTCAGCATGCTTCTCATGAACAAAAAGACCCGAAACGCCTCCCGGAGAAGAATTTAAATATTTGTAACTGCACCACATTGCAAAGTCTACGTTCCAATCGTGTAGCTGTAGATTCACATTGCCCGCGGCATGAGCAAGATCGAAACCTACAAAAGCTCCTGCATTATGCCCGGCTTCTGTGATTTCTTTTAAGTTGAAGTATTGCCCTGTGTAATAGTTTACACCTCCGATGAATACGAGTGCCAGCTCTTCTTTATTTTCTTCAATAGCTGAAATAATATCCTCATGCCGAATAAGGTGCTCACCATCTCTTGGGCCAATTTCAATCAATTGGTCTTTAGAATAGCCGTGAAATTTCAATTGAGATTGCAGTGCATATTGATCACTTGGAAAAGCTTTCTTTTCACACAATATTTTGTTCCTTTTACCTTTGGGTTGATAAAAAGACACCATTAACAAGTGTATATTCGTTGTAAGTGAATGCGTGATAACCGTTTCAATTCCTTTTGCTCCAACGATGTCTGCAGCCATGGATGTTAATTCTTCATGATAGCTGAACCAAGGCCTTCTAGACATGAAGTGACCATCAACACCAAAACGGGCCCAGTCATCCAGCTCTTCTCCAATCACCTCTCTAGTTGTGACAGGTTGTAACCCCAGAGAATTACCAGTGAAATAGCGCATTTTATTTTTGTGGAATGACGGAAAGATAAATTGAGTTCTGAAATCCTTTAAAGGATCCTTGTCATCCATTTCTTTTGCAAAAGACAAAGAGGTTTTGAAATTCATAAGTTCTTATTATTGCTAATTTTGTGGCACAAATATAAGGATAATGAAAACGAATACTGAGCGATCGACAGAGGAGTCTAAGAAATTATTTGAATTGGCGAAAAAGGTTATACCCGGGGGAGTAAATTCTCCAGTGCGGGCATTTAAATCAGTCGGAGGTAGTCCAATTTTCATTGAAAGAGCTAAAGGGGCTTATTTGTATGATACCGATGGTAATAAATACATTGATTATATCGCATCTTGGGGACCAATGATTTTAGGTCATGCACACGACGAGGTAATCGATGCTGTTGCGAAAACAGCAGTAAAGGGAACATCATTTGGTATTCCTACAGCGTTGGAAACCAAAATAGCGGAGCTAGCTACCCAAATGGCCCCAAATATTGATCAAATTCGATTTGTCAATTCCGGAACAGAGGCGTGCATGAGCGCAGTTCGTTTGGCAAGAGGGTTTACAGGGAAAGAAAAGCTCATAAAATTTTCAGGTTGTTATCATGGTCACGCGGACCCCTTTTTAATTGAAGCGGGAAGTGGTGCGGTAACATTTGGATCGCCAAATAGTCCGGGAGTAACAAAAGGCACAGCAAAAGATACCTTGTTGGCCCGATACAATGATTTGTCTAGTGTTCAAGAGATTTTTTCGGCGAATGAGGGTCAGATTGCTGCGGTAATAATAGAACCTGTTGCAGGAAACATGGGATGTATTCCACCCAAAAAAGGTTTTTTAGAAGGAATAAAAAAGCTTTGCAATCAGCACGACACGCTCTTTATTTTTGATGAGGTAATGACGGGATTTAGATTGGCTCAAGGAGGAGCTCAGCAATTTTTAGGAATCGATGCAGATATAATTACTTATGGAAAGGTTATAGGTGGAGGCCTTCCTGTTGGCGCTTTTGGTGCCCGTAAAGAAATCATGTCTTTTCTAGCTCCAGAAGGACCAGTTTATCAAGCAGGAACGTTGAGTGGAAACCCGTTGGCAATGACTGCCGGTTATTCAACACTACAAATTTTAAAAAACGACCCGAGCTTATACGAAAGGCTGTCAGCCAAAACAAATCATTTATCCGAAGTGATGCGTGCTGAACTCAAGGAAAAAGGGATTGGATTTCAATTGAATCAGCTCGGATCAATGATGTCTCTTCACTTTTGTGAAAACGAGGTGGTTGACTTTGAAACGTCAAGCCAAGGCAATAACGAGATGTTTAAAAAGTATTTCCACCATATGCTTGAACATGGAATTTATCTTCCCCCGAGTGCATTTGAGAGTTATTTTTTAAATGATGCCATTACATATTCAGACTTGGATGATACTGCTCAAATATTCCGAGAGTTTTTAAAAACCATTTAATGAACAAATAGCATTTTGTGTTGTTTGTTAATTAAATACAAATGCAGCACAAAGGCAAAATATTAGAAAAAGCAGTTCGCGAAAGCGGAATGCCGCTGACAAAGCTTTCTGTTAAGATGGATAAAAGCAGAAGGTGGATGTATAATGCATTTGAAAACGAAAATCTATCTATCGATTATATTTTGGCAATTGGAAAAATAATCCATTACGATTTTTCTGATGATTTAAAGGACTTAAAAAAGTTCAAAGAGTCAGCTGAAAAGTTTGGGATAAATTCAAATGCGTCAGATTCTGATTATTGGAAGAATAAATACTTAAATTTACTCGAAAAATACAACCTGCTTTTAGAAAGTAAGTTGAACTAAAGTCATTTAAAATCAGTTCGTGATATTGGTAACAGGATCTTCAGGTTTGGTAGGAAGCCACATTCTTTATGACCTTATTGGAAAGAAGGAAAAGGTTCGAGCGGTTTATCGCTCTGAAAGAAGAAAGAACCGGGTTAAAAAACTTTTTGACTATTACAATACAGCTTTAAATCAGTCCCATAATTTTGATGCTATAGATTGGTTTCAGGCGGATGTTTTGGATATTGATGCTCTCAATGAATCTTTCGATGGTGTTCAAAAGGTTATTCATTGTGCGGCACTTGTGTCGTTTCATAAATTGGATTTTCACCGATGCATGACCGTAAACAGAATAGGTACGGAAAATGTGGTTAATACTTGCTTAAAGAAAAAGGTTCAAAAGCTTTGTTACATAAGCTCAACCGCAGCGTTAGGTTCAACAAATCACCCGATCACGGAGAAAACAAGATGGGAGCCAGGAAGTGAAGTAAGTGGGTACTCTGTTTCAAAATATAGTGCAGAAAAAGAAGCCTTTCGTGGAGCAGCAGAGGGACTTAATACTTCGATAATAAACCCGTGTGTGATTATTGGACCAGGAAATTGGCACAGGAGTTCGCTGACGATATTAAAAGCCGGAAGCAAAGGAATGAAGTATTACCCATCAGGAGGAAATGCAATTGTCGATGCCCGAGATGTGTCCAATATTGTTTTAAAGCTGCTTTATTCTGAAGAGTCTGGAGAAAAATACCTCACCATAGGACATAACATTTCTTTTAAAGATTTATTTGGTTTGATTGCCAAATCCATGAATCAAAAAGCACCGACCAAAAAACTCAACAAAACGCTTGCCTATATTACAGCATTCACTATTGAAAACACATATCGTATTTTCAGAAAACGAAGTCCGATTTCTATTGAAAGTATTCAGTCGGCTTATAAGACTCAGGAATATTCGAACGAGAAAGTTAAAAAGAGATTTGATTATGAATTTCATTCCCTAGAAAACACCATGGAAAACGCAATTAAAGGAAGGTTTAATGATTAGTTCACGTTTAAATAAAAACAATCCATTGATTTTTCAAGTGGTTTTGACGGTTATTTATTTGGTCGGAATGATCGGCTTTTCGAATCCGGAATGGAAAGAAGAGTTGCAACCCACCTCTGGCGTCATACTATACATATCTACATTTATTATGGCCCTTGCAAGTAAAAACAAGCTGAAATTTATGGTCTTTATGTCCATTGCTTTTATTATTGGGTTTGGGACAGAAGCCATTGGGGTGAACACGGGGTTTCTTTTTGGAGATTACCAGTACGGATCAAACCTCGGTCCGAAGTTTTTAAATGTATCTGTGGTCATTGGACTTTTATGGGGTGTTCTCGCTTTGTCCGCAGCATCAATTGTTGACCGCATTGTACTATTTAACAGGGCGAAGGTGTTTTTTTCTGCACTATTAATGCTTTTTGTTGATGTCATCATGGAACCAGTTGCCATTGCCAATGAGTTTTGGACCTGGTCAGGAACAGAGGTCCCCACATATAATTACATTTGTTGGTTTCTAATTGCGCTCGTCTTGCAGATGATTCTTAGCAAGTTCAGGCTCAATGAAAAAAACAAAGTTTATGATACTCTGTTGGTATTAATGGTTGTGTTTTTTAGTTTTTTAAATTTATATTAAAAATGATTGTATTGGGACCCGTTGTTTTGATTTTATCTTTCTTGGGAATGGAGTTTATGGCTTGGTTTACCCACAAGTATGTAATGCATGGTTTAATGTGGCGATTCCATAAAGACCATCACCAAGTGGAGAAAGGGTTTTTTGAACGAAACGATGTTTTTTTTATGATATATGCCATTCCGTCTTGGTTATTGATCATGCTGGGCTCAATGAATGGTATGTGGATTCCCGTTTGGATTGGGTTTGGAATTGCTTTGTATGGTCTTGCTTATTTTTTGGTCCATGATGTCTATATTCACAGAAGACTTAAATGGTTTAGAGATGTTGATCACCCCTATTTTTATGCCATAAGAAAAGCCCATAAAATACACCACAAACATCTTGGTAAAGAACACGGAGAATGTTTTGGAATGCTTGTCGTACCTATCAAGTTTTACAAAGAAGCCAAAAAGACCTACTTGCTTAAAAAGAAAGACAAATGAGTCTTTACCTAACACTTATGCTCGTTTCTTTTGGCTCTTGCTTGGCTTTGAGTTTTGATCAGAAGGTGGCTTTTTTCAAGAATATAAAATTCATTATTCCTGCCATCACCATAGTAGCCATTCCGTTTTTAATTTGGGACCAGGTATTTACTGAAAAAGGCGTTTGGGGATTCAATGAACAATACCTTCAAGGCCTATATCTTGGAAAACTTCCCTTGGAGGAGGTTCTTTTTTTCTTTTTTATTCCATACTGTTGTTTGTTCATTTATGAGGTGTTAAATGCGTATTTCCCAAATGCGTCCTTACACAAGCTGACTATGTTTTTTTCCATATTCATGGTGCTTTCTGGTATAATGATGGCCCTTATCAATATGAATCAATGGTATACGTTTACTGCCTGCACACTTTCTTCATTGATTGTTGTTTTTGCCATGAAACAAAAATTCATTTGGTATCCACGGGCGATATTTGCATTTGTAGTGGCCTTGATTCCGTTTTTCATTGTAAATGGAATATTGACAGGTGTTGCAACTGATGAACCAATCGTGTGGTATAATGATGCACACAACACAGGCATTCGCTTGCTGACCATTCCCCTGGAAGATGTGTACTACAACTTTTCCTTATTAATCCCCATTATTGGCATCTATCATTTTCTAAAAATCAGATCCTACAATAGAAAAGATTAATACACATCCGAAAGTTCAATTCTTTTTCCCTTCTCTGTATTAGACACAACGGATAATTTATATTTTCGTATTCATGGCTATGAATATTGATAAATACAGCAAAAGAGGAATTCGGACAAGCTACGTTTCAACGGTAATCGGAATCTCCCTTGTATTGTTTATGATCGGTTTAATTTTAGGAGGAGTTTTAGGGATTAGTGAATTTGAAAAGCAGGTAAAAGAAAGTATTCGAGCAGACATCTTTTTTAATCCAGACATGAATGAAGCGAGCATAAAGCTGATTGAAATAGAAATCAAAAAATGGCCAGAATTCAGTGATGTACACTTTGTTTCTCCCGAAATTGCCATGAAGGATTTTGGCGGGGTAGGAGCTTCAAAAGAAGAAATGCTGGAAATTTTGGATGGCGAAAACCCAATACCTCCAACCATTGTATTCAGTCCGGTAGAAAAACTTGCCAACAAAAAAGGAATGGACTTGATCAAGGAAAAGCTAATGGAGTCCTTTAGTGAGGAAATAGAAGAAGTTAGCTATGATGAGAACAGTGTGAAAGACGTGAACATGGGCTTTCAGCAGTTCATCTACCTCTTACTTGGCGTAGCTATCTTATTGGTCATTATTGCCGTTGCGATGATCAACAACACCATCAGATTGGCCCTTTATTCGAAAAGATTCACCATTAAAACGATGCAACTTGTGGGTGCCAAAGGGTCGTTTATTAGGCAGCCTTTCTTACTACAAGCCGTTTTACAAGGCGTCATTTCTGCCATAATTGGCATGTTTATTTTGGTGTCGGTGTTTTATGCCTCGAACAATGTGTTCGATACTTTTGAAATAACGTTTAGTCAGGGCTCATTTATAATTTTAGCATCATCCTTACTTGGACTGGGTATATTTATTACGGTATTGTCTACTTGGTTTGCATTAAACAAGTATCTTCGTATGAGTTTAGATGACTTATATTCTTAAAAAATGAAAAAAGCAAATAAGCAAGTAACAGAGGAAAAGAAAGATCCGATTTATCATTTTGGATTTAACAAAGACAATTACAAGTGGCTTTTTATTGGTCTGGGTATCAATGTTCTTGGCTTTCTTCTAATGATTGGAGGAGGAGCAGATTCTCCAGACAAATTTGATGGGGACGCCCTTTTTAGTAATACCCGAATTACTATCGCACCGATTTTAATATTGATTGGGTATGGAGTGATATTGTACTCCATCATGAAGCCTAATAAAAAGAATTCAACACCCGATTAACGGGAGATTATAATTCATGAGTTTTTTTGAAGCCATTATTTTAGCTATTATTGAAGGGCTCACGGAGTTCCTGCCTGTTTCATCAACAGGACATATGATTATTGCATCAACCTTTATGGGGAATGCCTCAGATTCTTTTGTAAAGCTTTTCACTGTAGCGATTCAGTTCGGCGCCATACTCTCGGTGGTCTTGGTTTATTTTAAAAGGTTTTTAAAGTCTATTAATTTCTACATTCTCCTTTTTGTCGCTTTTCTACCTACCGGAATTATCGGTTTGTCCTTAAAAGGATATGTTGATGCCCTATTAGAAGAGGTTGTCGTTGTGGCCATTTCATTACTAATTGGGGGTATTGTACTATTATTTGTAGACAAGTATTTTGCCAAAAACGAAACGGAAGGAACCGATGTGGTTTCCTACAAAACGGCTTTTATAATTGGTGTAGTACAAAGTATCGCCATGATACCAGGCGTGTCTCGTTCGGCGGCTACCATTATTGGTGGAATGTCTCAAAAGCTGACACGAAAAGCGGCTGCAGAATTTTCATTTTTCTTGGCTGTCCCCACGATGTTTGCAGCCACTGTAAAATCCATGTGGGATGAAAAAGAGCTGCTTATTGAATCAAGCAACAACGAGTGGGTGATTCTTTTAATCGGAAATGTGATTGCTTTTATTGTAGCCTATTTTGCTATTAAATCGTTCATTTCGTTCCTCAACAAAAATGGATTTAAGGTCTTTGGATACTATCGAATTATCCTCGGTGGACTCATCCTCATATTGATGGCGGCCGGTGTAAATCTTGAAATGGCGTGAAAGCGACACAATTTCAAGAAGGCCATATGCTTTTAATCGACAAGCCCAAAACATGGAGCTCTTTTGATGTCGTGAATAAGCTTCGCTGGCAAATCAAAAACAAGCTTCAGGTCAAAAAAATCAAGGTGGGTCATGCCGGAACCTTAGACCCATTAGCGACAGGGCTATTGGTATTGTGTACCGGAAAATTCACCAAAAAGATTGAAGGACTTACCGCAGACCACAAAACCTATACGGGCACGATCCTTCTTGGGAAAACCACACCGTCGTATGACCTGGAAACAGAATACGATGCCGAGTTTCCAACAGAACATATTACGGATTCTCTCATTGATGAGGTGCGCCAATCTTTTTTGGGCAAACAATTACAGACGCCCCCCATCTTTTCTGCCAAGCAAATTGATGGCAAGCGCGCCTATGAATTTGCAAGAAAAGGGGAAACGGTCGAGCTCAAGAAAAACGCCATTGAGATTTTTGACTTTAGCGTGGACACAAGCGCATTGCCCGAACTTCATTTCTCTATTAAATGCTCTAAAGGAACTTACATTCGTTCGATTGCTGCAGACCTTGGCAAAGCTCTCCAAAGTGGAGGAACACTTATCGAATTGCGCCGTACGGCCTCGGGGGACTTTGACATTGCGGATGCTTTGACGGTTGAAGAAGCCATAAAAATGATTCAAGAGAGCGAAATTTAAGCCAAGCCCTTTTTTAGTACTAAAAAATCCCTATTTTTGTCGCTCCGAATTACTAGGCCCGAGTGGCGGAACTGGTAGACGCGCTGGATTCAAAATCCTGTTCTTTCGGGAGTGCCGGTTCGATCCCGGCCTCGGGTACAAGCAAAAAGGAGTTGGTGTTTACACTAGCTCCTTTTTCTATTCATCACCAAAAAATATAGAGGGTATTGCAGTTGGTTGTATACCTAAAGGATATGAATCAATGTTAGAAAGGGTTATTAACGCAAATTCCTTCTTTTTACTTATGCCGTTATATTCGCATTCCCCAGTTAGTAAATTTATTGATAAATCGTATCCGCCGTCATTCATGTTATATGCATCTCCTAGATATGAAGCATCCAGTCCAATAAGACGCATGTTATCAATATTTCTATTATACCTTAGTTGAATGCCTGTTGAATATCTTCCATTATCAAAACCTGCACTAATATTTAGTACGTTGTTAGAATCAACCTTCATGCTAGTTGCAATCGCATCCCATGAAAAATAATAAAATGTATTTTGATCAAAATATTTTTTCGATAAGATTACAACCATTGACGGACCGTGTTTTTCTGAATTACACAATATAGCAACATCAGAAATTCCATCAGCATTAAAATCATGATCAACTTTAACACGATTCCCA
>DAIPZI010000035.1:2432-11782 GCA_036782275.1 Crocinitomicaceae bacterium | reverse complement strand
GTCGCAACTACTTTTGAAGAAGACGAACTTTTCTTTTCTTTTTTTGTTTCTTCAGAACATCCGTAGAAGGACAAGACTATCGAAAGGATAAATAATAATTTGTACATGGTGCTTTTTTTTGATTGTAATCAAATTTAATAAGAATTTATCAATGGACTTATGTAAATTTGAATATGCATTTTATTGAACCTTATTATAATTGGCGCGGTTACTACATCGCATCAGAGGACGAAGCATCTCCTTTTTATAATCGTCAATACAGTGAATTTGAGTTTGAAAATCGCATTTATAATTACTTGATTCATCCACAATGGGATCACTTTGGTTCACCCACTTTATTCATGAAGGTAATTTATGTGGATTATGATTCCGGTTATGCTTTTATTGAGTTTATTGGGGAATGGAATGATGCCATTGAAAATGACATTATGATTTTAAAGCGTGATATCATAGAACCCATGATCAATGATGGCGTTAATAAATTCATTTTGATTGGTGAAAACGTATTAAATTTTCACTCTTCCGATGATTGCTATTATGAAGAATGGTTTGAAGATGTAGAGGATGGGTGGATTGCTACAATTAACTTTCACGAACATGTTGTAAAAGAATTTATAGCTGCAAACATCGATCAATACTTTGTTTTCGGCGGTGAACTCGAAGAAATTGAGTGGCGGACTTATTTGCCGAACCATTTGTTTTCAAAAATCGAAAGTCTGGTGAATAAAAGAATAGGTTCTACCTACTAAATTAACCTGCTAACGATTTCATCATCAAGGTGCAAATTATGGCACCAAACGTTCCAACAGCATATCCAAGGACAGCCAGTAGTACCCCGACCGGTGCTAATGAAGGGCTAAAAGCACCCGCTACAATTGGGGCAGAGGCAGCGCCTCCAACATTCGCTTGACTTCCCACGGCAACATAAAAGAATGGGGCTTTAATGATTTTAGCCACAACAAAAAGAAATAAAGCGTGAACTGCAATCCAAATCAAGCCTATTGATAATAAGAATTTAAACACCCCCCAATTGGCTATAAGCTCCATGATATCCATTTTCATTCCTATAGTTGCTACGAGCACATAAAGAAAGACACTTCCCATTTTTGAAGCTCCAACACCTTCAAATTCACGAAATTTCGTGAAAGACAAGCAAACACCAAAAATGGTTGATAAAACAACAAGCCAGAAGAATCCACTACCGAATTGTTGGAGCAGTCTTGCTGCATCTCGATTGGTCATTTCTTGCAGTGTATCCGAAATTAAAGGTCCGAGTATATCAGCCCCAAGGTGGGCAAAGCCCACAAAGAAAAAAGTAATTCCGAGCATATATACAAGGTCGTTGAAGGTTGCAATTCTTGTAACGCCAGATTGAAATTTTTCCATTTTTGATTTGAGGTTTTCAATAGCGCTGTCATCCGCTTTAAAAAATTTGTTTAATTTTTTATTGTAGCCAATGCCAAACAATAAGATGGACATAAACAAGTTGGCGACAAATACATCAACGATAATCATAGCCGAAAACATTTGATCACTAGCACTATATATTTCTTTCATGGCGGCTTGATTTGCACCACCACCAATCCATGATCCTGCTACAGTTGATAATCCACGCCATATTTCGTCGTTCAAAACATCAGGTGAAATTAAAGATACGATCCATAAAGCAAAAGGGCCTCCAAGTATGATTCCTGCAGTTGCGGCAAAAAACATGATTATGGCTTTGGATCCTAGTCTCTTGATGGCAGGAATGTCGATGCTCAAACACAAGAGTATCAAACTAGCCGGTAATAAATAACGGGAAGCAATGAAGTACAATTCTGATTCTTCGGAGGAAATGATTCCAAATGAGTTTAATCCAGCTGGGATGAAGTAGCACAATAATAGAGCTGGAACTACTTTATAGAACTTTTTGAAATAGCTTCGCTGACTGTTTGCCGTTCTGAAAACAAGGAAAAGTGATATCATTAATAGGCCTAAAACAACAGCATCATTTGAAAACCATGGAGGAGAGGGTTTTACTTTTATGGTTTTACTAATTGACTTTTCTCCCTTCTTTTTAAGAGTAATGGTATGGTCTCCTCTTTCCAATTTTTTTAAATAAACATCACGATTAGAAATCAGCCCAGTGTTTTTACCGTCAAAGTGAATTTGATAGTCATAAAGCGTGTCAAAGGTTATTTTTAAATCCGGGTATTCTGATGCATAATACAATTCTTCCAATTCACTAAAAGGAACTGAATGTATCGACGTATCAATATTTTTATTGGTAACCATCTCGACATGTGTCTGAGAAAGATATTGGAAAGCACTAAATAAAATAATGAATAATGTAAATGCTGTTTTCATTTTTGGGATTTGAGAATGTATTAAAAACAAAAAAGGCTGCCAACAGCAGCCTTTTGAATAGTAAATAAAATTAGTTTATGCCGTGCATCCATTTTTTGATTGGCTTTCCAATAACAAACAGTAGAAGGCCACAAGCAATAGCAATAAATCCTAGTAGCTTGAATACACTAAGTCCTTTATTTAAAGACTCGCTTCGAATCGCATTAATTACGGCAGTTCCAGGTGTGTTTTTTGATAATTTCGCCAATTCTCCTTCAGAAATCGTGTCGGAATCTACTGCTTTATCTCTGTAGGAAATAAATTCAACTTTTGCCGAATTAAGCATTTTCTCTTTTTTCGTTCCCTTATAATTATTGGCCTCTGCTAATGCCTCTTTAATGTAAACCGTAGACTTAGCGTAATCTTGATCACTCTTACTATTTAAATCTGCAATAAAACTAGAATCAGTAAGGACATCTTCAACCGAAGCGTCCTCAAGTTTTTCTTTGTACTTATCCGTAATCAATAATGCTTTGATGTCTTTATCCATTTTGGCATTTTTAAATGATTCGCTTTCAACGATGGTTTTTTCATTAACCGTTGTGAGTTTTGCAATGTGCTTACCACCTTGGTGAGCTAATGAAGATGAAAGCAACCATATACCCATTAGGAATCCAACCATATGACGTGGTGAAAGTTTTGTAACCAGTGACAATCCAACGGGAGACAAAGTAAGCTCACCAATCGTATGTAAAAGATATAAAAACACCATGAATATGGCAGGTATCATTCCTGCACTTGCAGAACCTCCACCAACGTTGAGGGCTAAAAATCCTAAACCTAAAAGGACTAAACCAAACCCAAATTTATATGGTGCTGCCGGTTCTTTATTCATGTTCGATAGTTTAATCCACAACCACGAAAAAATGGGGGCAAATATCATGATAAAGAAAGGATTGAAGGATTGAAAGAAAGTGGTCTTGATTTCAAATCCAAATAAAGTACGGTCTACATTACGCGCGGTAAATAAACTTAACGCTGAACCCGCCAATTCAAAGAAGGTCCAAAATACAGTTGTAAAAAATAATAAAACCGCAATAACCCAAATTCTTTGTTTTGCGACCTTTTCCATTTTACTGGCCTCGTACAACAGATATCCGATGACCATAGTTGCTAGAATCACCAAAATCAAGTCTACAATGTCATTGTAAACAATCAACGTAGAAGCCAATATAATCATAATGACAGTTGCAACAACTGGAAATAATTTATTCGAAATGCCTGGTATAATGGGTTTTTCCATTACCACATCAGGTCCCATTCCTACATCATTGTAAACTCCTTGTTTTTGTCCCCAAAGGAATACAAGATAACCAACAGCCATTCCTACTCCGGCCGCAAGAAAACCGTATTGCCAACCTTCGTTTTCACCAATTGCACCACAGGTCAATGGAGCAAGAAATGCCCCCATATTGATTCCCATATAAAATAAGGTAAAAGCTCCATCTCTTCTTTTGTCTCCTTCTTCATAGAATCTTCCGATCATACTGGAAATATTTGGTTTGAAAAAACCATTTCCCACAACCAAAACAGCTAATCCTACATAAAACATGGTTTCATTTTCAATGCCTCCAAGGAATAGGGTGAACTGACCAATAGCCATCAAAATGGCACCCCAAACAATGGCTTTTCTAAATCCAACCAGTTTATCAGCGAAGAATCCTCCAACAAGAGGTGTGAGGTAAACTAAGGCACCGTAAGCACCATAGATTCCATAGGCTTTTGCGTCATCAAACGCAAAACCTCCATCCATGATATCCGCAGTCATGTATAAGATGAGTAGTGCACGCATACCGTAGTAGCTAAAGCGCTCCCATAGTTCAACCATAAATAGGGTGAATAAAGCTTTTGGATGTATTTTTCGGTTTGAAAAGATGACAAAACCAACCCAAGCTGCAACTCCAACCCAAGCCCATAACATTAATTGATAATCCGGATTCATTATTTATTTTTTAAGATTAAGGGTCGAATTTACTAAAAAAATGTCGCTTAACATATAATTCTATGAATTGTTCAAGCAAATGAGATTGTGAAATAAAATACTGATATTTGTAAACGAGGTAAATTTCTTTTTTTAAGAAGTCATATCGAAACTCTAAAACAAAACACAATGAAAAAATCTATTTTATTTTTAATGTCTTTGGTCGCATCGAGTACCATATTTGCTCAAACCTTTTCTGATGATTTTGAATCTTACTCTGTTGGATCGTATTTAGGTACGAGTTCTGCTGATTGGACCACATGGAGTGGTACAGAGGGAGGAGCTGAAGATGTGACTATAACCAATAACAATGCAAGTAGTGGGAATCAATCCATATATTTTTCATCAACTGCTGCCAACGGTGGTCCAGCTGATGTTGTCCTGCCTTTTGATCAAGTATACAATTCTGGAAATTTTTCTTTTGAAGCCAACTTCTTTGTAGAAGCGGGAAAGGGAGCTTACTTTAACCTTCAAGGAACTTTGGTAGTTGCACAGGTATGGGCACTGGATTGTTACATGCTACAAGATGGAACACTTAAACTTTCTAATCAAGGAACGCCTTATATTAACGCCAATTATCCAAGCGCTCAATGGTTCAACCTTCGTGTTGATATGGATTTAACTACAAATGTTTGGGAGCTTTTTATTGACAATGTTTCTCAAGGTTCCTTTTCTAACCCAACAGGTCAAATAGGGATTTTAGATTTATATCCAGTGAATCCGACTGGTCAAGGAGGAAATGGGGTTTCTGGTTTTTATGTTGATGACATTAGCTACACGCATTTACCTGCAAACCTACCTGGATTAAATGGCGGTATGTCTTTTATTAATCAAATTTCCGGAATTGCTGGTTTAAGTTACGATGTAGTGGCTACAGCAAGAAATTTAGGTGTGTCAGAAATCAATTCTTTTGACTTAACATATAATTATAATGGAGTAGATGTTACTGAAAATATTACGGGCCTTAATCTGGCATCTCTTGATACTTATGAGCATACATTTGCAACACAGTTAACACCTATCTTGGGTAATAATAACCTTACGGTTACCATCTCAAATGTAAATGGAATTAGTATTGACGATGATACCTCGGACGATTCAAAAGTAATCAGTATAGACCCAATTGTTCCTGCATCGGGAAAGGTTGTTGTCGGTGAAGAAGCCACTGGGACTTGGTGTCAATGGTGCCCAAGAGGTGCAGTTTATATGGATTTATTTGAAGAAACATATGCAGATTATTGGATCGGTATTGCTGTACATAATGGAGACCCAATGGCTGATGCAGTTTATGACACAGGAATGGGTGCATTAATAGGTGGTTATCCTAGTGCAGTTGTAGATAGAGGTCCAGATGTTGATCCCTCAGCGATGAATGCTGACTTCCTTGAAAGATTGCAAACGGCACCTGCCGGGACTGTTTTAAACGGAGCGACATGGGATCCGAGTACAAGGATTTTAGAGGTTTCTCTAAACACAACATTTTCTCAGAATGCAACAAACAATTATAAGGTTGCATGTGCACTTACTGAGGATGATGTAACAGGAACAACATCTGATTACAATCAATCAAATGCATATGCAGGCGGAGGAAATGGAGTAATGGGTGGATATGAGGTTTTACCAAATCCAGTTCCAGCTGCACAAATGAAGTACGATCACGTTGCAAGATCTATTTCTCCAAGTTTTGAGGGGTCATCTGCTGGTTTTCCTGCGGTGATTAACTCAGGAGAGAGTCACATCTCAAATTTTTCATTCACCTTACCTGCAGATTGGGATGCAGATAACATGCATATTGTTGGAATGCTCATAGATCCTTCTGGTCGCATTGATAATGCAGGGTCAACTACAATTTCAGAGGCAGTAGCAAATGGATATGAGGTTGGACCAAATTTAAGTACATCGGAAGTGTTTGATTATAATATTGATGACAAATTGAAAGTTTATCCAAATCCTGCATCTGATGTTTTAAACGTAACCATCATATCGCCGGATGCAGTACTTAATGTAGTTTCAGTTTACAATCATACAGGTCAGTTGATAAATCAGTTTGATTTAAATGTTTCAAATGGAGCATGGAAATTTGAGCTAGATCTTTCTAAATACGCAAAAGGGTTATATTCAATTGAATATCGAAATTCAAATGCGACTTTGATTAAAAAGTTCGTAGTTCAATAGGACGGAAAAGATAAAATGAAAAGCCACTTCGGTGGCTTTTTTTATGCTACAATATGTATAATGTCTTTGATCTTATCAGCAGTTTCTTTTACCTCTTCAATACTATTACCCGTAATCGTAATATGTCCCATTTTCCTCAATGGTTTTGTTTGCTCTTTGCCGTATAGGTGAGGAAAAACATGGGTGTGATTAAGCAATTCCGAAAGGCCTTCGTAAATAGCGGTGCCTGTATGTCCTTTTTCACCAAGAAGGTTAATCATTGCACCGGGTTGAATTAAAGCTGTGCTTCCTAGTGGAAGACCTAATATCGCTCTTAGATGCTGAGCAAATTGGGAAGTTTCACAACACTCTATCGTATGATGGCCACTATTATGTGGTCTTGGTGCAATTTCATTAACTAAAAGATCGCCTGATTTTGTCAAAAACATTTCTACCGCAAGGATCCCAACCATATCGAGCTTTTCAATAACATCTGAGGCGATTTCTTTAGCCTTTTTCTCGATTTCATGTGAAATCTCAGCAGGCGAAAATAAAAACTCAACCAGATGAGCTTCTGGATTAAATTCACACTCTACCGATGGAAATGTACTGACCTGCCCTTTATCGTTCCTAGCGACAATGATCGAGATTTCTTTTTCGAAATCGATGAGGTTTTCAATGATACTTGGTGCATCAAATGAGGACTGATCATTTTTAAGTATTTGAACACCTCTTCCGTCGTAACCCCCGGTTCTCAATTTTTGAACGACAGGAAATTTTATAGAAGCTTTCGTTAATTCGTTTGCTGATTGAATCAATTCAAATGGCGACGTTGGAATATCATTTGTTTCGTAAAACTGTTTTTGTGTGCCCTTGTCTTTAATTATTTTTAAAACATGTGGTTGAGGGTAGACCTGCACTCCATTTTTCTCGAGAGCCTCTAGAGCTTCGATATTTACATTTTCAATTTCTACAGTAATTAAGTTTTTGTCTTTACCGAATTCAATGACAGCATCAAAGTCTGTAAGTGCAGCACAAGTAAAGGTCTGTGCGATTGAAGCGCATGGGGCATTTTGATCTGGGTCCATGATATGGATGTGAAGATTTAGGTTGATGGCTTCTTGAATCAGCATTCTGCCTAGCTGACCTCCTCCTAAAACTCCAATTTTAAATTCTTTACTGTTCCAGTTTTTATTCATAAAACAAAGATACAGCTATCATACTTATATTTTCATCTTAGTAGTTAAAATCGTACATTTGCAACTCAAATGAGTAAAGAAATACATCTTATAGACAAGGATTTTGTGCCTTACATCAGTGAAGAGGAAATACTCGCACGTGTAAAGGATTTAAGTAGTCAGATTAGAGCAGATTACGGAACCAATAATGTTTTGTTCTTATCCGTATTGAATGGTTCATTCATGTTTACCTCGGATTTAATGAAAAAGATGGAGGGCGAGGTGGAGCTTTCTTTTATTAAGCTATCCTCATATGAGGGCACCACAACTTCTGGTAAAGTACATGAGCTTATCGGTTTAAATCAAAACATTCAAGGTCGACATATCGTGATTTTGGAGGATATTGTCGATACAGGCTTGACCGTTCAGCGCGTCATTACGATGTTGAAAATGCAAAATCCGTTGTCAATTGAGGTATGCACATTGTTGTATAAACCAGAAGCATTTAAGGGAGATGTCGCTCCGAAATATTTTGGATTCAAAATTCCTAATAAATTTGTAGTTGGTTACGGTTTAGATTACGACCAACTTGGAAGAAATTTTAATGAAATTTATCAATTAAAGGATTAATAATATGTTGAATATTGTATTGTTTGGCCCCCCGGGAGCAGGTAAAGGCACTCAATCTGAAAGATTAATTGAAAAGTATAATCTTGTTCATTTGTCTACAGGAGATATCTTTAGAGCCAATATCAAAGGGGAAACCGAATTAGGTAAACTGGCAAAGAGTTATATGGATAAAGGTCAGCTTGTTCCTGATTCTTTAACTATTGATCTTTTAAAGTCCGAGGTCATCAAACACAATGCCCCTAAAGGTTTTATTTTTGATGGTTTTCCAAGAACGAATAATCAGGCAGGCGCATTAGACGAGCTGCTTCATTCGATGGGTACATCAATAACAATGATGCTGTCATTGGATGTAAACGAAGAGGAGCTTAAGACAAGGCTGCTTAAAAGAGCAGAGGTAAGTGGAAGAGCTGACGATGCAAATCCTTCAATCATTGAAAATAGAATAGCCGTTTACAAAAAAGAAACCGCTCCGGTTAAATCATTTTATGCAGATCAGAATAAGTTTTTTGGAATTGATGGAATGGGTTCTGTAGATGAAATCACAAAAAGGCTTTTTGATTCTATTGCTGCAAATTAAAAAGAAATGGCCTCAGATAACTTTGTTGATTATGTAAAAATTCATGCCAAATCAGGTAATGGAGGAGGAGGCTCAACTCATTACAGACGCGAAAAGTATATTCCCAAAGGTGGTCCAGATGGGGGAGACGGTGGTCGGGGAGGTCATGTGATTTTACGTGGAAATAAACAGCTTTGGACACTATTGCATCTCAAATTTAAAAAACACGTCAAAGCAGAACATGGTGCTCATGGGTCTAGCAATTTAAAAACGGGTTCTCAGGGTAAGGATGTCTATCTAGATGTTCCTTTGGGAACAATAGTTAGGGATGAAGATACAGATGATATTTTATTTGAAATAACCGATGAGGGAGAAGAGAAAATTCTTCAAAAAGGAGGCCGTGGAGGTCTTGGGAACAATCATTTCAAATCACCGACCAATCAAACGCCAAGACATGCTCAAC
>DAIPZI010000035.1:0-2422 GCA_036782275.1 Crocinitomicaceae bacterium | reverse complement strand
AACCCGGAGAAGAAGGTGCTGAAGGTTGGAAAGTGCTTGAGCTTAAAATACTTGCTGACGTTGGCTTAGTAGGTTTTCCGAACGCAGGAAAGAGTACTTTGTTGTCCGTTGTTTCTGCAGCAAAACCTGAAATTGCAGATTACCCTTTTACTACCATACGACCAAATTTAGGAATAGTGTCTTATCGAGACCATCGGTCTTTTGTTATGGCGGACATACCAGGGATTATAAAAGGAGCATCCGAAGGGAAAGGTTTGGGGTATCGTTTTTTGAGACATATCGAACGAAATTCAGTTTTACTTTACATGATTCCAGCAGATTGTGATCATATTGCCACAGAATATGAGATTCTAAAAAATGAACTTGAGGCATACAACCCAGAACTCATGCATAAGGAAAGTATTTTAGTTATCAGTAAGGCAGATATGCTTGATGAAGAGCTGAAAACAGAGCTGGATGCAGAACTAAAAAAGGACCTCAAGGGAGTTCCGTATATGTTTATTTCATCAGTGGCTCAAACAGGGTTGCTTGAGCTTAAAGATGCGATTTGGAAATTGATTCATGATGATTGAGTCTATTGAATCATTTGATCGCGCTCTCGTACTCCTTATAAATGGTGCCCACTCTAGTTTAATGGACCAGATCATGTGGTTTTTCTCAGGTCCATTTATCATTATTCCGATTTCTCTACTCATACTTTGGTCGTTGTATGTTTCATATAATTTAAAACAAGTGGGAATTGTTTTGTTGGGCTTTGTTTTAGCTATTGTCCTTTCAGATTTGAGCTCCGTGTATCTTTTTAAGGAACTGTTTATGCGTTATCGTCCATCGCATCATTTTGATTTAGTTGGGCAATTGCATTTTTATAAATTCGATGATGGGCAGTATTATCAAGGGGGAATGTATGGTTTTGTATCCTCTCATGCGTCCAATTATTTTACTGTTTTTTCAATTGCATGGGGTACTTTGAGTAAAAACTGGGTTAAATACACCTTACTGGGAATAACACTTATTATCTTGTATAGTAGGGTTTATTTAGGTGTACATTATGTATCAGATGTAATTTGCGGAGCAATTTTAGGCTACATTATAGCTAAGCTTGTTTTACATTTTTTAATTTTAAGACAAATAAAGGATTCATGAATTATCTTTTGGTATTTATTGGTGGGGGTATAGGAAGCGTCATGAGATTTGGCGTTGGTAAGTTGTTCTCTAAATACTTTACCCAGTTTCCTTTATCTACTTTAATATCAAATCTAGCAGCCTGTTTTATATTTGCATTGGCTATTTATTATGGTGCAAAAGAAGTGAAAGATGAGTGGTTGGGTCCCTTTTTACTTGTGGGTTTGTGTGGTGGATTCAGTACATTCAGTACTTTCTCATTTGAGAATTTCCAGCTTTATCAACAAGGAAGTTATGCTCTATTATTTATGAATGTTTTGATTTCTATCATTCCAGGAATACTATGCTTCTATCTGGTTTCAGATAAATTGTAACCAATGGCATAAATGGTGTTAGCATCAATGTAAATTGATTTAAATTATTATTATGGAATTCGTTAAAAAGCTTTTACCCACAGTTTTAATCGGCATAGCCGTAGTTATCACTGGTTATATTCTTGGCACCTCATATTTATCTAAAGGGAAAGACGATCCCAAAATCTCAGTTACAGGATTGGGAGAGGAGTCTTTTGACTCAGACTTAATTACTTGGAGGGCGAGTTTTTCGCGGAATGCATTAGATCTAAAGCAGGCCTATGCGGATTTGAATACAGATGTTTTAAAGGTCAAGAAATTTCTCTCTAGTCAAGGGATTAAAGAAAATGAAATCGTATTTGATGCTGCCGATATTAGTAAAAACTACGACAATCAATATGACGAAAACGGGAATTTTACAGAACGAATTTTTCGGGGCTATGAATTAAGTCAATCCTTTGAGGTACAGTCAAAATCTGTTGATTTGGTTGAGCAAACATCTCGAGAAGTTTCTAAGCTTATTGATGCGGGTATTGAATTGAATTCTTATTCTCCACAATATTATTATACCAAGCTAGCTGCGTTAAAAATTAAAATGATAGAACAAGCCACAAAAGACGCGAAAAATAGGGCAGAAACCATAGCCAATAACGGTGGAGGTTCATTGGGAGACTTGACTAAAGCAAGCATGGGGGTATTTCAAATTACAGCAGAAAACTCGAGTGATGAATATTCATGGGGAGGAAGTTTTAATACGAGCTCAAAACGCAAAACGGCAAGTATAACGATGAGGTTAAATTACGAAATAGATTAATCGGTTTATCCTAGCCACATTAAGACATTGTCTCTCCATATTTCATCGGCTTCCCGTTGAGTTAAAATATCAACCTCGACGGCAAAATCAATGACTCTTCCTGGAAATGAATTTCCAACACCTTCCATTTCTC
>DAIPZI010000034.1:0-11970 GCA_036782275.1 Crocinitomicaceae bacterium | reverse complement strand
CTAATAAGTATGGTTATAAAAAAATGCTTATTGAACACGATATTACTATCGACTCATCTTGCGAACATCATTTTTTACCTATCACTGGACACGCTCATATTGGATATATCCCCAATGACAAAGTTATAGGCTTATCTAAAATAAACCGTTTGGTAGATTATTATTCACATCGCCCACAAGTACAAGAAAGATTATGCTTACAAATACTATTTGATTTGCAAGAAACATTAAATACTAAAAGTGTAATCGTTGTTTTAAACGCAAAGCATTTATGTGTGTCATCAAGAGGAATAAAAGACAAAGACAGCTCTACAACTACCATTGAGTATGGTGGTTGTTTTGAGAATATAGAAAGTAGAAATGAATTTTTTCAAAACTTGAAGAAAAAATAATAGAATGAATACGAAGCTACCAGTAACTGTACTAAGCGGATTTTTAGGAGCAGGCAAAACAACGCTTCTAAATCATATTCTACACAACAAAGAAGGCATAAAAGTAGCTGTCATTGTGAATGATATGAGTGAAGTAAATGTTGATGCCAAACTTATAAATGAACAAAATACTCTTTCGAGAACAGAAGAAAAATTAGTGGAAATGAGTAATGGTTGTATCTGTTGCACACTTCGTGAAGATTTAATGATCGAAGTTGAAAAGCTAGCGAATGAGGGAAGATTTGACTATTTACTTATTGAAAGTACAGGGATTAGCGAACCTGTTCCTGTGGCACAAACATTTAGCTTTATAAGTGAAGAAGGCGATATCGATTTATCCCAATTCAGTTACATTGACACGATGGTAACTGTAGTTGATTGTTTCAACTTTTTTAAAGATTTCGGGACAAATGAACGGTTAATTGACAGAGAATTAACTAATATAGACGATGACTACCGAACTATTGTAAATTTGCTTACTGACCAAATAGAATTTGCCAATGTCATTGTATTAAATAAAACGGATTTGGTAAATGCCAAAACGGTTGGTCTTTTAAAAGCTTCTATTCAAAAATTAAATCCAAGTGCAAAAATCATATCTGCAACTTTTAGCAAAGTACATCCAAAAGAAATTTTAAATACAAATCTTTTTGACTTTGAAGAAGCCCAAACTTCGGCGGGTTGGCAAAAAGAATTAGAAGGTGGTACACACATACCCGAAACAGAAGAGTACGGAATTTCATCATTTGTTTTTAGAAATCAAAAACCATTTCATCCTGAACGTTTTTGGAAATACATTAATGAAGAGTATCCAAATACTATAATTCGTGCAAAAGGTTTGTTTTGGTTGGCATCAAGACCCGATGACGCCATTAATTTCAGTCAGGCGGGAGGCTCCTCTAGAATGGAAAGGGCAGGTGTTTGGTGGGCAAGTATGACTTTCAACGAAAGAACAAACTACCAGGCATTTGTGGATAACAAGGAATACATTGAAAGTAAATGGAGTAAACAATGGGGTGACCGAATTAATGAACTCGTATTTATTGGTCAAGATATTGAAAAAGAAAAAATGATAATAGACCTAGAAAAATGTTTATTGCAAGATGATGAACACGACTTACTTGAAGAAAAGAATAGTTGTATTGATCCTTTTCCTGAAGAAATGTAACGAATGGAATAAAAAAACAACAGATGATAAGTAAATGGAAAAACAGATTCGAGCTAAACAATCTTGAAATAAAAACGGAAAAAATTGACCCTAAATCCGTAGTTTATCCTGATGACTGTCAAGGAGAAGATCGTTTCTTTATTGGCATAAGTTTTAATAAAGCAACCTCAACGGCCATTATCTACCATGATAGACCCCTTACTGAAGAAGATATTGTCCATGAATTACTACACGTCAAACACCCAGAATGGTCAGAAGAACAGGTCAATTCAGAAACAAAAAGATTATTAGACAAACAATTCATCGATGAATTACAAGATTGGTTGGAAAGGAAATCGCACCTAACTATACCCTCCACACCACAAGACTATTTTCGGATGGAAGCTCCTCATTTACAAATACTAAGCACTGCTAAAGAAAGTTAGATTGACAAAATGATTGTAAAGAATAAGGTGTCTATCTCTTTGAAGCCAATACTGATCCCTCAAACTGAATTCGAGAATCAAAAACAGAAATCAATTCAGAAAGTTCATACACATTTCTATAACCATAACCGTATAAATTGATGTAAGTCGGTATGTTCAACGCCATGGTTACAGCCGACATCGGACTTTTTACATCATCTATAGCTTTTAAGGGCTCTGGAATTACATATCCTTTTGTGGCAAAATATTTTTGATCGTCTTCGAAATTATTATTACAATAGATCAAAATGTTCACATCCCTCGATGGGAACAATGCCTCCAAATTATCTTGAGTGAAATCGGAAAAATTCAAGTGGATTGCACCCTTAATGTGTTTGGCATTGTACATTGCTCTCGATCGAGAATCGAGAATCACAACGTTATCCATCTTTGCCATTTCAACGAAATGATCTAAAGTGATTAGACGTTCAGCACGATGGAGCTTAACTTCTGAAACCATCTTTTCATAAGCATCATAGTCAACTAAAGATGGAGTTTGAGCAAAAGAATCGATGTAAATTATACAGAATAATAAAATGGTCAGTGAATTTCTAAATAAAATCATAATCGTAAGGTTTTGGCATTAATTGGTTTGCCGAAGTGTACAATACGATCTCCAAAAGGTTCAATTTGTAATTGAATAACCGTTCTATTTACCCTCTTATTTATTGAGGAAATATCGATTAAATTAGAAAAACACCAAACTTAAAACAGTGAATTAAGGATCTATTGTTGTCCATTTCTATTGATTTTCAATATACTACACAGGCAAATAAAGCTGTATATTGTCAAAAATAACTTTAATGCCCTTCACTAAACTAAAGACAACACCCTACTTCTTTCATTTAATCATTGTGGGCTTTTTGACTTGCGTGATTTCATCATTGGGTTTTTCACAAGTTCCTTTAGTTGAATACCATGGTGCATTAAAAAACATGATGCACAAAGGAGACATTTCCGCAAAAGTAGATTTAGCTGTTCTCCAAAAAAAAGATCACATTTATGCGCTTGGGGCACTTGAGAATCTAAATGGTGAGATTCAAATATTTAATGGCAAACCATATAATACGCTGGTTCAAGACAAGACATTGGCGTTTGACCAATCCTATACAAAAAAAGCGACGCTTCTTGTATATGCTTCAGTGAGGGAGTGGAATACAATTGTAATCCCCAACGACATCGATAATTACGAGCAATTAGAAGTCTTTATCAAACAAGAAGCTATTAAAAATCAAATAGATGCAAATGCTCCTTTTCCATTTTTAATTGAAGGAAAAGCAAAATCCTTTGACTGGCACGTCATCGATTGGAAAAAAGGTGATACTGAACACTCGCATGAAAAACACATTAACTCTGGCCTTCACGGCACCATAAGAAACAGACATGTCAAAATGCTGGGCTTCTATTCCAACGCCCATCATGCGATTTTCACCCACCATACGACCAACATGCATATTCATGTCAAAACTACCGACAATAAAATAGCTGGACATGTTGATGACTTAACATTAGGAAAAGGCATGATTCTTAAATTACCTGCTAATAATTAATATTGATTAAGGTTTTACTTTCAGTCGTTCTAGGTGTTTGATCTAAAAAAATCAAAATAAAAGGTTTGTTAATGTTCTGTTAATTATTTTTAACATGAGATAATCTGACGTATTTTAGTGGAAACAAATCAAATCAAAATGAAAAAATTATTTATTCTACCATTGCTTTTCATCGGAGCTGTATCGATGAGTGCCAATGCTCAAACTGAAGTAGCAAAAGAAACAGGTTCAAGAATTGAATTCTCTAAAGAGGTTCATGATTACGGAAAAATCAAACATGCAGGCGATCCATATTGCTCGTTTGAATTTAAAAATACCGGAAACGAACCTTTAATTATATCAAATGCTAAAGGATCTTGCGGATGTACTGTTCCTACTTGGCCAAAAGAGCCTATTGCTCCAGGTGCTAGCGGTTCAATCAAAGTAAAATATGATACCAAAAGACCAGGTCCGATTAATAAGAGTGTAACAATTACCTCTAACGCAATCAATACACCAACTAAAGTTCTAAGAATCAAAGGTGAAGTTGGTCAGGCTCCAAAAAGTGGCGCTCCAGTTAATAATGCAGGTGCACCAGCTAAACAATAAAGATTGAAAGGGTTAATCCTTGTTTTAATAGTTCTAAAAACCGCCTTTGTCTTTGGACAAGTGGCGGTTTTTTCTGCGAAATACAAAACCATCAAATTCCCCAAAACACCTGAGGGAGAGCTGCTCAGTTTCAGTTATGAAATTAAAAACAAAGGCAAGGCTCCTTTAGAACTGTATTCCTGGGAAGCAGAATGCACATGTACGGATGTAACATTGCCATCTAATCCCATTTTACCAGGTGAATTTGCAACCATCGATGTAGTGTTTGATACCAATGGGAAATATTTTTTTCAAAATCGAATCATCTACATTGAAAGCAATTCGAGAAAAAAAAGAGAATTGCTCAGATTCAAGGTTTTTGTCGAACCTAAACCCATGGAACAAGAACCTCAACCATAAACGAATGCCTCTCCATTTATGAAAATTTGCTTTTTGATTATTCTGTGTTTAGCAGCTCCGTTTCTTTGGAGCCAACAACCCAGTAAAACCAAAGAAATACAGGCACAAATCAATATATATAAACACAATATTGATAGTCTCAATTACATCCTTGAAGACCTTCAGCTCGATGAAATAAATCAGGAGCTTCAAACTTTTTTTCTTCCGAAAATAGATTCTTCTGAAAACCTCATTTCACACAAGGCATTATTTCTTGTATACGATGAACACCATGAGCAAGCCAAATGGGTGCTTCATAAAATATCCACCAATATTTTAGAGGGGAAAGTCAGCCGAACCAATGATTTTAGAATAGACCCTTTGGTAAAATCAGGTTCAGCCGAAGAAAAAGATTATTTTCTAAAAACCGAAAAAGAAAATGGTAAATACGACTATGATGGTTTTGGATATGATCGTGGACATTTGGCTCCCTCAGCCGATTTTCGATGGTCAAAAAAAGCACTTTCTGAATCTTATTTTTATTCAAACATGTCTCCACAATTACCAAGCTTTAATAGAGAACGATGGGCAGAACTTGAAAGCTTGATTCGAGGCTATGTATACGATAATAAAAGCGATTTGATAGTTTATACAGGGCCTATATTGAATCTTAATTTAAAAAAGGTGCCCAGAAGTGTCAATGGTGTATCCATTCCAGAACAGTTCTTTAAAGTAGTCGTCGACTATAAAGCAAAAAAAGCGATTGCTTATTTAATGTCCCAAGAAAAAAGCAACTATCCTATAGAATATTATGCCACCACAATCGATGAAATAGAAGCACTCACGGGCATCGATTTTTTACACCAGCTAGACGATGAAACAGAGGCCTTAATAGAGAATCAAAAGGACATAACTTTTTGGATGCCTGAAAAGCAAAAATCGGACGCAGTCCCCTTTGAAGAGGGAAGCCTTGGTAAAGGCAAGTTCAATACCGTTCAAGCGAGTATGTTTATTGATTCTGGTGAAAAAAAGGAGATTTGCGGTACCGTGGTTAGTACGCATCTCTCAAAAAACAAACACACTTTTTTAAATTTAGACAAGTCTTTTCCTAATCAAATATTCTCACTTACCATTTGGAATAGTAACCTTCATAATTTCAGCTATCAACCTCATATTGAGCTTAAAAATAAAAAGGTATGTGTACGAGGAAAAATAACAGACAACAAAGGCGTAGCAACAATGAACATTGAAAATGAACGAGCCATTAATTTTTTGGATTAGCTCTTAATCGTATCTAAAGAATTTCGCAGAAACAGCTTCTTGATCACATTCGAAATTAAAAATGTAAGTTCCTTTTTTCAAAAAACCGACAGGTCCATCAAAAACCCAACCATCTATGGTCTGTGTTGCAGTCAAATCACAACGGATTTGTTTACCTCCTAAATCCGTAATACCTATGCGATAATCGCCGCAAGACACTCCCCTAATCCTCAACCTTATATAATCAATCACAGGATTGGGTAGGACTTCGATTTCTAGTTGATTCGCAATTTCTTTCTCACAGATGTTTTTACTAATTAAATTCACAAATTCATCAGGAGCTACCACCCGTATCCCATCATTTAGTAATGAACGTACGTACAGCAAACTGTCCACTGAATTTGACCAAGCATGTACTGCTACCAGTGTATAACCTTCAACAGAATAAGGATCTCTCACCCCATTATTCAGCTTTTGGGCCAAGCTTTCACAGGTCTCAAAACCGCCCCATAAATTGTATCTCGCAGAAATAACCGGTTTCAATGCATAGCAATCCATCTTACCCTTCATTTTGCTGTAATCGGAATAATCATAATAGAACAAACCACTCACACTTTTCTGTTTTAGGTAAGGTTGAAAAATAGAATCGTGGTATCTGTTACCCAAGATATTCACAATACTAAGGTCTGACTTCTCCATATATGAATCCATCAGGTCACAAGAAGCTTCCAATTCAGGGAAAAGTTCAGGAAAATGATAGGTGTGACCTGAAGGGCCGGCAATAAAATAATCTTTACCCGCATCTGTCGATTCTGCCATGTCATAAATTTTAGACAGCACCGTTGGCGCAATTTCTGAAAGAGCTGGAGGCACTGTCCATCCAATATCCATTAATCCTCTATTCTCACTACCAAACCAACGACTGTCCTCTGCAAATAAATTAAGCATCCATTGAACATTATCCCCATCAGACATCAGAAAACATACGGTATGGGTATTTTCTTCAGTCACCGGCTGATTGGTCGAAACGTGCTGATTGGTCTCAGCATTAAAATTGGTTAAAGTAGATAAATTAAATCCCCAATCCGCAGGATGAACACCTATAGAATATTGTGACGCCTTTGCAATCGTTTGGTATTCGTCATCTCCCCATCCATTTAAAATTGAGGTTGGGGCCATTCTTGAAAATGCATTTTCTGTGGTTGAGCTATGAATGTCATCGTAAAAATGTAAAGCATTCGACAATATAGAATAGTCACCTAAAAATAATGATTTGTCCTCACGCTGATAGGTAACAATCATATCACTTAGAAGATTGCTGTAATTATCTAAAACCCACTGCTCATCACGTTCACGAACATCCATTAGAATCGTATAACCATGATCCTCAACCAACTGTTGAAGGTCAGGCGTAACCGCGATTGCGTTTAATGGCCCACACAATGAATTGGCTACATTACTTGAATTGTCATTTAAATTACACAGTATGTATGCTTCAACATTTTCGGGGATTAGAGACAAAACGGACTCGATATCTCCGTCCATTTCATTGGATACATAGACATCGTAATTATCAGCTAAATCCTGAATCCATATTGAGCTACCACTACCCTTATCTCTGTATATTTTCGGCTCTATTTTGGAACATAAGCCCTGAATACTTTGCAATAAAAGGAGTTCCTGATGAGAAAACAATTCATCATTAAATACATAAAGTGTATCGGGTTGAGAAGACGCGGGGTATGGACTACCCTCTATTCTGTTGATTAATGACTGAGCCGTCGAAGACAAGCAAATCAGAAAATAAATAAAAAAAATGGTGTATTTCATATCAAACTCCTCACCTAAAATTAAGATTCATAATTTAATATTTCATTCATATGAACAAAATAATTTCTATAAGACTTCTGAATACATTCTTCATTGTCGATAATAATATCAGAAGAAGCAATGGTTGCTGCGCATATTGCTGCCATAGCTATGCGGTGGTCATTGTAAGTTTTAACTTTACCTCCATTTACAGATGCCGACCCAAATATGAATAAAGCATCCTCCTTGATTTGATATTGTACCCCAAAGACATCAAGCATTTCACATATACTTATCAAACGATTGCTTTCTTTATTGATGAGGCGATGGGTTCCCAACAGGGTTGAGACGCCCTTTGCTCCACAAGCCAAAACACTTAATACGGGAAACAAATCTGGTGAATCGGTCAGATCAATCTGAAATGGATTTCGAGAGACACTTGAGACCTTGATATCACCTGTGAAATCGGCTTCAATTTTTGCTCCAAACCTATTTAACACTTCGAGAACCACCTTATCTGCTTGAGTCGAATTAAAGTGAAGTCCCGAAACACTTACCTCCCCGCTCAAGGCTGCTCCAACAAAATGAAAGGCCATGCTACTCCAATCTCCCTCCAATGCTATTTTATCGACGCCTATTTGTTGGTTACCATTAATTTGAAATATTGATTCTGTTTTGCTAATAATTTCACAATTAAATTCTTGCAGTACAGCAATTGTCATTTCTATATAGGGCCTACTGGTAAGGTTTGAAATTCGAATTTCCGTTGAGTCTTTAAGAAACGGACTCAGCATGAGTAAACCTGAAATAAATTGCGATCCCTCTGAACCATCTACAGTTATAATTGAATTCATGTTTTGACCTCGAGAAACACGAATGGGTAATGCATTTTGATCGGACTCAACATTGAATCCGACACCTCTTAATGAATGAATTAGCCCCTCATGATTCCTTGAAAGAATGGTTTTGTGGCCTTCAATTCTATATGCATCTAAAAAAACAGATAATGCCGTTGACAAGGTCCGAAGTGCAAAACCTGATTCACCAATTGAAAAAGTCGTATCCGTTGGCAAACGAAATGAAATAGGTGGCTTCATCGTGGTGCCAGTTTGAGTTTCATTAAACGAATAACCAAGCTTTCTAAACACATTCATAACGCTCTTAACGTCAGTGCCAACCTCTGATTCAAACAAGTGCTCAATAAATAATTCTGATTTGGATAAGGCCCCTAATATCATGATCCGTTGGGCATGACTTTTAGAGCTACAGGATTTCAAACATCCAAAGTAGTGATATGAACTAATCCTCCTCATCCGGCTTTGAGAATATTTTTGATTGTTTCACAATGGACTCTTGATGGATTAGCTTAAAAAGCTGAGAAGAAAAATCTTCAGATAGGTTTACATCAAGCGCATTATTTACATTATCCATAAATGCTTTTTCCCAAATTGATTTTTGAAAAATAACCATATTCAAATCCTTTTTGTGCGAGCCTATTTGCTCAGAAATATCCATTCTTTTCTTTAATAGCTCAATTAGGTTGCGGTCAATGTCATTTAATTCTAGCCGAAACTCTTGAAGCTGATCATCCATGAACTCACTCCGACTTCTTAATTTTAATTTCCCCAACAAATCGAATAACTCTTTTGGGTTTATTTGTTGCTTTGAATCAGTAAGTGCAACATCCGGATGACAATGGGTTTCAATCATGAGCCCATCGTAATGCAAATCCATGGCCTTTTGAGCAATATCAAATATGAGATGTCGACGCCCCGAAATATGAGAAGGGTCACACAAAAGTGGCATACTGGGCAATTCTTTTTTGAGATCTAGCGCGATTTGCCAGTTGGGATTGTTTCGATATCGTTGCTTTTCATATACCGAAAACCCTCGATGGATTACAGAAATATCACGAATTCCATTATTCTGAAACCGTTCGACTGCACCAATCCATAGTTTTAAATCTGGATTGGTCGGATTTTTTATCATTACGGGTATATCAACTCCCTTAAGAGACTCTGAAATCTCTTGAACAGTAAATGGGTTAGCGGTTGACCTTGCACCCACCCATACCATATCAAACCCCTTTTTCAATACTGCTTCGACGTGCTCTGGATTTGCTACTTCTGTACAGATTTTTAACCCATATTTTTCACGAGCTTCAAGCATCCAGTCCAATGCCATGTTACCTGCACCTTCAAAAGCACCTGGACGTGTCCTTGGCTTCCATATACCTGCTCGAAAAAAATTGATTTTGTTAGCGTCAAGTTGCTCAGCTGTTGAAAGTATCTGCTCTCTAGATTCCGCACTGCACGGCCCTGCTATTATTTTAGGTGTTACATCCATTGATTAAGAAACAAAACAGCATGATTAAAGTTTAGGCTTATTATTTTGCATAATTCACGGCCCTTTTCTCCCTAATTACCGTAATTCTAACCTGACCAGGGTAGGTCATTTCAGTTTGTATTTTTTCTGAAATTTGAAAGGATAATTCTTCTGCTCTGCTATCTGAGACTTTATCCGCTTCAACCATTACTCTCAATTCTCTTCCTGCCTGGATCGCATATGAACTAGCAACTCCATCAAATGACATAGCTAAGCCTTCAAGATCCTTAATACGCTTCACATATGCTTCTACAATTTCCCGTCTTGCTCCTGGTCTTGCTCCTGAAACGGCATCACAAACTTGAACAATTGGTGAAATAAGTGTCGTCATTTCAATTTCGTCGTGATGTGCCCCGATAGCATTCAAAACATCAGGTTTCTCACCAAACTTTTCAGCCATTTTCATACCTAAAATTGCGTGAGGCAACTCTGGTTCTTCATCCGGTACTTTTCCAATATCATGCAACAATCCGGCACGTTTTGCAATTTTGGGGTTTAAACCCATTTCCGATGCCATAGTCGCACATAAATTTGCAACCTCTCTTGAATGCTGCAAAAGATTTTGGCCATATGAAGAACGGTATTTCATTCGACCAACCATTTTCATTAGCTGTGGATGTAGACCATGAATTTGCAAATCTATACAAGTTCTCTTTCCTGTTTCCGCGATCTCCTCATCAAGCTGTTTTTTTGTTTTAGCTACAATTTCTTCTATTCTCGCTGGGTGAATTCTCCCATCTGTCACAAGCTGATGAAGTGACAGTCTCGCAATTTCTCTTCGCACAGGGTCAAAACAAGAGAGCATGATGGCTTCGGGAGTATCATCTACTATAATTTCTACACCAGTTGCTGCTTCAAGCGCACGAATGTTTCGACCTTCTCTTCCAATTATCCTTCCCTTTACCTCATCAGAATCAATATTAAAAACAGATACGGCATTTTCAATAGCCTGTTCAGTAGCCACCCTTTGGATACATTGAATTACAATTTTTCTTGCTTCCTTATTACCGTTTAGCTTAGCTTCCTCAGTGATCTCTTTGATTTCGGCCATTGCCGCTGTTCGGGCTTCATCTTTTAACGCTTCCATTAAAAGCTTTTTGGCTTCTTCCGCAGGCATTCCACTTATTTTAGACAATTCATTTACCCTTTTTTCTTGGGTTTTGTCCAACTCTTTCATTCTAATCTCTAAACCTTTATACTTAGCATCATAGTCAGCATTTGTTTTTTCCAACTGTCTTTCCTTTCTGCCTATATCAGCCAATTTGTTTTCGAGTTTATTTTCTTTTGCTTTTGCTCGATCTTCCGAGGATTGAATTCGACGATCGCGTTCTTTAATTTTGGATTCGTGTTCCTCTTTTAGCTTCAAAAACCGTTCTTTGGCTTGAAGTATTCTTTCTTTTTTGATGTTTTCAGCTTTGGCTTCAGCATCCTTTAAAATCTTTTGAGATTTATTTTTTAAAGCCGCTTTCTGTATGATAACAGCTCCTGAGGCTCCTGAAATTAAACCTACGATTATAAATATTATTTCCATGGTCATTCACTTATTAATAAATTAAATAAATGTACCTCTGATGCAATTAAATGAATACCTATATATCCAGTTTGTTTGATAAATCTGAAAGAGCTTTTTCGATACTGTCCAACTCATTTGTGGATGAGACGTCGTTTCCTCCTTTATTTGAGTCACTTTTCATAACCAATTGCAAAGCCGTCATGGCAATCAAATCCTGGGGATCTTTGACAGCATAACTTTTTTTTAGTTTTTCAATGGAACGATTGATATCTGAGACTGCAGCCAAAACACTATCCTGTTCTTCTTCATTGATATTCAGTGGATACGTTCTACCTGCTATGGTCACTTTTAAGGAAACTTTTCCCATACTATCGTTTTAATTGGTCTATGCAGTTTTCTATTTCTCTAACTAATTGATCTATCT
>DAIPZI010000033.1:0-12422 GCA_036782275.1 Crocinitomicaceae bacterium | reverse complement strand
TTGTATCCAACGTTTGGAGGTAGTGGAGTCGTTGCTACAGAGCTTGGTAAGGCTTTGGCGAAGAAAGGACATATGATTCATTTTATTACGTATTCCCAACCTGTAAGACTTGGGGGGTTTAAGGAGAATGTATTTTATCATGAAGTGTCGGTTTCTGATTACCCTTTATTTGACTTTCAGCCATATGAAACCGAGCTTGCGAGTAAAATGGTGGACGTAGTGAAATACGAAAAGCTAGATCTTATTCATGTTCATTATGCCATACCTCATGCATCAGCAGCTTTTATGGCCAAACAGATTTTGGCCACTCAAGGAATTTCTATTCCTTTTGTTACTACACTTCATGGCACAGACATTACCCTCGTTGGTAGAGACCCTTCCTTTGAGCCAGTAATAACATTTTGTATCAACCAGTCGGATGCTGTAACGGCTGTGTCTGAAAGCTTAAAAGCAGATACTTTTAAGCATTTCAATGTGCAAAATGACATTCATGTTATTCCAAATTTTATAAGACTTAATGAAGCTTCTGCAAAAGAGGATTTGGCCGAGACACGCGGTTTGTATGCCAAAGAAAATGAACGTATTCTTTGCCATGTTTCAAATTTCAGAAAAGTGAAGCGTGTTGAGGACGTCATTAAGGTTTTTGCGAAGGTTATTAAGTCTAGACCTTCAAAATTAATTTTTGTCGGTGATGGACCTGAAAGATATCATTGTGAAATGTTGTGTCGTGAATTATCACTTTGTGAGCATATTCTATTTTTGGGTAAAGTAAGAGACACCTCGCATGTTTTGAAAATTTCTGATGCATTTATGCTTCCATCAGAAACAGAAAGCTTTGGTCTAGCTGCTTTGGAGGCGATGGCTGTTGGCGTGCCCGTTATCTCCTCAAATACTGGGGGGATTCCAGAGGTTAATAGCCATGGTTATTCTGGATATCTATCAAACGTGGGCGATGTTGAAGATATGGCTAAAAACACTCTTCATGTATTGGATGATCAAAATCTCAATACATTTAAACAAAATGCTCGAAAACAAGCCGAGAAGTTCAGTCTAGAACAGATTCTTCCTTTATATGAGGAAATTTATAGTAAATTAGTTCAGGATTAATGTGCTATTTTTTAGCACAAGAAAGAATACTTTTTCACTTTTATAATGCCCGATAAAAATAAAATAAACGACTGGATTTCTTCAAGGAAAAAACGACTTGAATCCCTAAAAGCGGACGAGCTTTATCCATTAATTGTTAAGGGAGATAAACAGGCTTTGAGTTCTGCAATAACTTTAATTGAAAGTCAAAACCAGCAAAATAAAATAGAAGGTAGGGCACTAATTGAAAAATGTACTTTATCAAGACCAAAATCGTGGAGGATTGGCATTACAGGGGTTCCAGGTGTAGGAAAAAGCACTTTTATAGAAGCTTTTGGGAGAATTGTCATTGAAGCAGGGCATAAGCTGGCTGTTTTGGCTATTGACCCATCTTCTAATGTTTCTGGAGGAAGTATTTTAGGAGATAAAACCAGAATGGACTGGCTTTCTAATCAAGAAAATGCCTTTATTCGTCCAACTGCTGCAGGTGGAAATTTGGGAGGTGTTGCCAGAAACTCTCGAGATGCTTTGGTGTTATGTGAATCGGCTGGATTTGATGTTATCTTTATTGAAACGGTTGGGGTAGGGCAGTCTGAAACAATGGTTCATGATATGGTTGATTATTTCTTGCTGCTTATGCTTTCAGGTGCTGGTGATGAACTTCAGGGCATGAAAAGAGGGATAATGGAGCTTGCTGACACACTACTGATTACTAAGGCAGATTCTGGAAACGAAAAAAAATCAGAAATGGCTAGAAGAGAATATGCCAATGCAGTTCATTTGTTTCCGGCAAAAGAAAGTCAATGGGTAACCAACGTTATTACAACAAGTAGTGTCAATGGAAACGGACTTCAAGAATCTTGGGACAACATTGTAAGCTATTTTAATCAGATAACTCTCAATGGGTTTTACGATTCGAATCGGATGAATCAAAATTCAAGGTTTTTAAAAAGTAATTTGACGGAATTCATTAGAGACGAAATAGAGGGGAATCTGGAGCTTAAGAACTATTTTGAGAAGCTTGAAAAGGATATAAAAAAGGGAACCATTTCAGTAACTTTAGCTGTAGAGTTGTTATATCAAGCCTATATTGATTCTCTTAAGAAATGATCATTTTACAATAATCGATTGGGTAGAATGAATTAAGTCATTCGAAAAAGTAATTACATAGCTTCCTTGTTCTATGGCATCGGGAAGCGTCAAAGTCTTGAAGTTGGAAACCGTATTCATAGAAAGAAGTTTACCAACACTATTGTATAGGGTAATGGTCCCAGTAAATGATTTATTTAAATGAACCTCACTTTGTGTTTCAATTGGATTTGGGTAGCAGAATACGGCTTCAACCAAATTCTCCTCAATTGAATTCTGTAGATTGATTTTGCATAATCCCGCATTGAATGTACCTACCCAGATATTTTGTAAATCATCGACTTTTATTGAAAGGATGTTGTCATCAGGTAGGTCAGAATTTGTTGTATTTATATACTGCCATGATTCTCCGTCTTTAAAAATAAGTCCTGAGACTTCGGATCCAATAACTATTTCATTCTCCATAAATTGAAGACAATTTAACGCGTTGGAGGGCAATCCGGAATTTAGGTTATTAAAATTTTCCCATGGTCCTCCAAAGTCCGTGTCATTCACTAACCCTGCAGCAGGAGAAAGAAACCAGGGCTGACCACTTTCGTCAATTTCTATAGCTACTACAGAATTATCAGGAAGGTCTGAATTAATTATTGTGTACTCGTTGTACTGATTTAAAGAATCAAAATAGATAATACCTCCGTTTATTGTACCAACATATTTTTCATTGTGTATTCCTATTTGGACAGAGGTTATATTGTTCGTAAGTAAATTATTGTCTTGCATGTTCCAATGCTGCCAATTCGTTCTATCATACATGAATAAACCTTCAGTCGTTGAAATCCAAATATTGCTTAATTGGTCAATGTTTACATCTCTAATAAGATTATCGAGCAGTCCTGAATTTGAAACATTAAAGTTCTCCCAATTAGCGCCGTCGAAAGAAAATAAACCTCCATTTACTGTTCCAATCCAAATCGTTGAGTCCCCATCCGCTTTTAGTGCTCGAATGTCGTCGCTGTACAAGGGAGAATTGTTAGAATCAAATATTTCCCATTGGTTGTTTATGAATCGTGCCAAGCCAGCATCTGTGCCAACCCAAACACCGTTGTTTTGTAGCTCAATACATCTTACTGTGTTAAATGGTATATCTGAATTTCCTGTATTATAATTAGTAATTACTTGAGATTCTAAATCATGTACTGAAATAAAAACGCAACAGATGACTAGTAATACAAGTTTTGTTCTATTCATTGGTTTTTATGAATCTCTTTGTATGAGATTTTCCATCATAAGTAAATCGTACAGAATACATTCCAGAAGCTAGGTTTTTGATTTGTACGGGATGATTCTTATTTCCTTTCGTATCATCAAAAATTAAATTCAATATTTCATTACCCAATTGATCATAAACTTCCATTTGAACCTGAGATGAAGTCAGTAAAGCATATGATACTTCAAAAGATCCTTGGTTAGGATTAGGAGACAATGTCAGGCTATTTTGAAATGAAATTTCATCTACATCTAGACATGGCTCTACAACGGCGTCAACAGGAACTAGATCACTTGAGCATCCATTTTCTGAAGATTGAACAAAAAAGGTTGTTGTTGTTGATATCGGTGGAGTAGTAAAGGAATTACCCGTACCAAGAATATCATTATTGGCATCGAACCAAGTTAAGTTACCTATTCCTGATGCGGTTAAGGCGGCAATTCCTGAATTACATATTGTATCGCCAATAACTGTTGGGTCAGACATGTTTTGAATTGTAGCATCGACTGGTACCATGTCGCTTAGACATCCATTTTCAGATGCTTGTACATAGTATGTGGTAGATTGCGAAATAACGGGTGTAGTGTAGGTGCTTCCGGTACCTAATTCAGTCCCATTTTCATCCATCCATGTCAGATTTCCTGTTCCTGTAGCCGATAAATTTGCGCTTCCCGAATTACAGACAATATCACCTGAAACAACTGGATCATCAATATTAGGAGCCATATTGACAATGACCGGTACTTGGCTGCTTGTACAAGTTCCATTTTCCGTTAATACCTCCCAGTCATAGAAATAGTAATAATAAGACGAGCTAGACGTTGCGCCTACAATTGACAATACATCTTCAATTACATATGGAAAAGTCGCGGAATTATTGTTTCTGTATAAACCTCCTGATGGAAGGCTTGTTGCAACGAGTTCATGGTCATATCCTACAGGTACAGCAAAGTCTAATTGAACTCTACTGGCTCCGGCTGGAACAGTTACAGTAGTAGATTCTAAAACTGTACCATCACTTTCATGAAGCTCAATGGTGATGTCCCCTCCATTAAGTGCATATACCAAGGCGCTTTCAAGAGTAAATCCAACATAAGCATGAAAGATATTCCCTTGCGTAGATGTTAAATAGCCACCACCACCAATTCCATTCGTGTGGGGCTCAGCATAAAGGGTATTTGTATAGTAATCTGTGTTATTTGCATAATACGTAGTACTGTTATTTAAAATGCCCGTATTGTAACTACTACCAATAGAAATCAGTGTCCCATTGTCATCAAACCATTCAACCTCTCCCGAAGATGTAGCCTCAAGTGTCACTGAATTTCCTGGGCAAATTTCTGCGTTTGTTACTGTTGGTGGCGAAGGAACGACACTGTTAATCTCGTAAGGCAGTGAGGTTGCTGTTCCGCAATAGTTTGTTACGGTACATTCGTAATTACCTGCCTGGTTAACAGTAATGGTTTGGGTAGTCTCACCAGTACTCCATAGGTAGTCCGTACCCGCTGACGCCGTAAGCTCGACGGATTGACCAGTGCATAAATTATTCGATTCATTTGAACTGATTGTCGGAAGAGCTCCTGAATTTGGAGCAAGCTGCATTGTTAAAGTAACAGGAACTGCGGTATAGTTATTGTCTTCGTATTCTTCTTGAAAAAAATTATTTTTATCGACTTCCATGACAACATAGTAATCACCATTACATGTATTTGGCGGTATATTAATCCACATGCCATCAAGCCATTTACCATAAACATCTGTCCATCCTGAAGAGATGCCTTGTTCGACAACAGAGCAGTTGTAATTCCCACCTCCTAAATTCCAGTTTGAAAAATTTGAGTTCGCCATGACGTTTCCACCATTATAAACGGTATTATCATCTCTACAATGTCCGTAATATGTACTTCCTGTGCTGCTCCCGCATTGCCCGTAATCCATTAAACAAAAACCTATTTTGGCTCCATCGCCTACAATCGGCCAATTGAGCGGGTGGGGGTCTGAAGTTGGAATGCGCAATGTCATTACCGCCCAATCATCTACATGATTGTGCCCATGATTTTCGTGATACGTCATACTGCCGGTCCAGGTGTCTTGATAAGACATGCTGTTTCCATCTTTGATGTAAATTCGTTGAAGTAACATTTGTTTTGGATTGTCAACACCATTAGGGCAAGTAAACGTTCCGCTCGAAGAAACTCCATAGATGGTGTCATTACCGCAAATAAAAGCGCGATTTCCATTTGAATCTTGACCTCTAACGGTAAATGACCCATGTCCAATATTTGGTGTTGAACCGGTAACACGAAGCCTTCCATCATCTGGTCCTTGATTGCTGTAATTTTGTCCTGCACCGGTTTGAGGGTACTCAGTCCATCCATTATCCGCTATTCCTTTCCAAGATGCAGTAATGTCTGGCAAAAGCAAACAATTGTTAGTTCCATCTACGCATTCGCAAGAGGTAGCATTTGTTGTGGTGCATTGAGAAAACGCAAGACCGCTAAAAAACAGCGTTGCGCAAATTGTAAAAATAAATTTCATAGTAAATAGGTTTGTTCTTAAAAATAGGGAAATCCACTCAGTTCTCATAATTTTTCATCGTTTGATTCTGTTATGTAGAGATAAAATAATTTAATTTTGAATTATGAAAGGAACGAAGCTATACAGCATTTTCAAGCTAAAATGTCCAAAATGCCATGAGGGTGAATTTTTCGAATCTCGTTTATATGATTTAAAAAAGCTTGGACATGTTTTAGAAGAGTGTCCGACGTGTAAAACCAGTTATGTACCTGAACCCGGTTTCTATTTCGGTGCAATGTACGTGTCATATGCACTTGGAGTGGCACTTTTTGTTACCATATGGGCCAGTTCCAATTGGTTTTTTGATAAGGTTTCTGTTGGTTTGCAGATTTCACTCGTTATTGGATCGATATTTGTTTTCGGTCCGTTTATTTATGCATTTTCTAAAATCATTTGGGCAAATATGTTTATTCATTTTGACAAAAATGATGCTAAATGAGTATCTTGCTCCTTAAATTTTGAATTTTCTATATTAGAACATTCATCAAATGACAAAAATATGAAGCCTATGAAATTAATGCCGCTATTGATCTTTAGTCTGTTTTCAGTTTTGATAAATGCTCAAGAAACAATTGTAGATGTAAGTCCAGATGAAGTTATTGTTTCTTCTTCGTCTCCATATTCGATTGATTTCGCGGACGATGGGTCTGTTGAATTTGTTTTTAGAGTTCAGGAAATGAGTGGTGACACCCTTTTGGGTGGTCAGCCTTCTACTTATGATGGAGCAAGTGCAATTGTAGAATGTATGAACGGACAGCCAGCAGGAGAAACAGCTAATGGAGTTTTTACTTTAACGAATTTTTCTGAAGGAGAAACAGTCTCTTCATCAAATGAATTTGGAACTGATCCAAGTTACTCTCTTGGAATTAATCTTTTAATTGATGCAGGTATTGGGATATTTCCATATGTCTATGGGAGTTTTTTAGGAATGAATAATCAGTTTTTAGGGGTTCGTTTTACTGCCGGTTCGAATACCCATTATGGTTGGGTTGAATTGTCGGTAAGTTCTGGGGCTGACACGGTAATAATTCATTCTTATGGATACGATGAAACTCCTGAGCAGATGATTGAAGTGGGTGGTTTAGGTGCTGTTTATAGTTTCGATAGTGATGCTGTGAAAATATGGAGTCAATCGGAACGTTTTACTATTTCGGTCTCGGATAAATTCATAGGAAAAGATTTTCAAGTCATTTCTTTGACTGGAAATGTTGTTTACTCAGGGACTCTTCGGGAATTGAAAACACAAATAGATACCGTTCTTTTACCCGAAGGAATATATAATGTATTGATTGATAGTACAACTTTACCTATAAGCAGGAAGGTTTACAAGCATTAATACAATCCTTGCTTTTTTTCAACTACTTTATTGCCTTTTGATGTCATAAAATCTGACATTTAGACATAATTCAGATGCTTCTATTGCTTTTTTGTCATAATTTGACGCCCTATTTTGCTGTGGCATATTAATTGACATTTGTTTGAAAAAATTAATATCATGGGAAAAATAATAGGAATTGACTTAGGAACGACGAATTCATGCGTTTCGGTCATGGAAGGAAACGAACCTGTCGTTATAGCAAATTCAGAAGGGAAAAGAACAACCCCTTCAGTAGTAGCTTTTGTTGAGGGTGGAGAGCGTAAAGTAGGAGATCCTGCTAAACGACAAGCCATCACCAACCCGACCAAAACAATATATTCAATCAAACGATTTATGGGGTCTAGTTTTGATGACTGTAAAAAGGAAATCAAAAGAATGCCATATGAAGTAATAAAAGGAGATAATAATACACCTAGAGTTAAAATAGACGATAGGAAATATTCTCCTCAAGAAATTTCAGCAATGATTCTTCAAAAAATGAAGAAGACAGCAGAAGATTATTTAGGGCAAGAGGTAAGCGAAGCAGTTGTCACTGTTCCTGCTTATTTCAATGACTCACAAAGACAAGCGACAAAAGAAGCTGGTGAAGTTGCAGGATTGACGATCAAAAGGATTATCAACGAACCAACAGCCGCAGCTTTGGCTTATGGTTTGGATAAAAAAGGTGTTGATCAAAAAATAGTTGTATTCGATTTTGGAGGAGGAACACATGATGTTTCTATTCTCGAATTAGGAGATGGTGTTTTTGAGGTTTTATCTACTGATGGAGATACTCATTTGGGTGGAGATGATGTAGATGAGACCATCATCGAATGGTTGGTGCAAGAATTTAAAAATGACGAAGGTCTTGACTTAAGAGAAGATCCAATGGCTTTGCAACGTTTAAAAGAAGCGGCTGAAAAAGCGAAAATTGAATTGTCTTCAACTACGTCTACGGAAATCAATCTTCCGTACATCATGCCAGTTAATGGTATTCCAAAGCACTTGGTTAGAACACTACAGAGATCTAAATTTGAACAATTAATTTCAGACATCGTTGAGAAAACAATTGCCCCATGTAGATCTGCATTAAAAAATGCAGGACTTTCAGCAGGTGATATTGATGAGGTGATTATCGTTGGTGGATCGACAAGAATACCAGTTATTCAAGATGCAGTTAAAAACTTTTTCGGAAAGGCGCCTTCTAAAGGGGTGAATCCTGACGAGGTAGTGGCCATTGGTGCAGCTATTCAAGGTGGGGTTTTAACGGGCGAAGTAAAAGACGTTCTTTTATTAGACGTAACGCCTCTTGCATTAGGTATTGAGACAATGGGTGGAGTTTTCACGAAGCTTATCGATGCAAATACAACGATTCCTGCCAAAAAATCAGAAGTGTTCTCTACTGCGGCCGACAATCAACCGTCAGTTGATATTCATGTCTTGCAAGGAGAAAGATCTATGGCAAGTGACAACAAAACCTTAGGTCGTTTTCAATTAACTGATATTCCACCAGCACGAAGAGGTGAGCCACAAATTGAAGTGACTTTCGATATCGATGCAAACGGAATCATCAATATTTCGGCAAAAGATAAAGGAACTGGAAAAGAGCAATCAATTAAAGTTGAAGCTTCTTCAGGGTTGTCTGATGCAGAAATCGAAAAGATGAAAGCAGAGGCTGAGGCAAATGCGGAAGCTGACAAGAAAAAGAAAGAAGAAGTTGAAGTGATCAACAAGGCGGATTCTACTATTTTCCAAACTGAAAGACAGTTGAAAGAGTATGGAGATAAAATTCCAGCGGATAAAAAGCAGCCTATCGAAGATGCATTGGCAGAATTGAAAAAAGAATTCGAAGCCAAGAACATTGAAAACTTAGAACCAGCAATGGAAAAGTTGAATAATGTTTTTCAAGCAGCTTCACAGGATATGTATAATGCAGCGAATGCTGAAGGAGGAAATCCTGCCGGTGATGCTGGAGCTCAAGAAGGAAATGCTTCTGAAAACCCACAAGATGAGGTGACAGACGTTGACTTTGAAGAGGTTAGTGATAAGAAGTAATCTTTATACTTAATAATAGCTTGAATAAGGCGTCCAATTGGGCGCCTTTTTTTATTCAATAAACATTTTACTATCAGATTTTAGTTGCTTGAACACCAATTAAAAAGCCACTCGTTCAGACGGAATAAGTTTATAATTCTCCATTTATATTTTGATATGAGGACTTAAAAGAGCGATATTTTCTTGTCTAAAAAAATCGTGTCCACATTCAATTTCAATAAGCGCATCTTGCTGGTTAATTTTTTTTAAAAATGATTCGGCTTGACGGGTTCGAATGACCTGATCGTATTTGCCCATGATGATTATAAATCGGAAATTATTTTTAGAAATTACGGACTCTAACGACTTAAAGTCTGCTGTGATGTTTCGGAATCCTCTCCAAGTAACAGATGCTCTTTTAAAGCTTGTTTTGTCAGCTGCAAATTTTTGGATAAAAGCAAATACTTTTGGACGTACTAAGCCAAGCTTATGTGCAAATCGAGCGCCTCTAATAAATCTTTGTGGTTTGTCTTCCCATGATTTAAATAATTTTCTTGCCCACCTATTTCGTGATGCTTTATTATAAAAACTATTATAATCCATGGCATCAGGGGAAATGAGATGAACCGATTTTATTTTGCCGTCATGAAATGGGATAAGAGAAAGAACAAATCGTCCTCCTTGAGAAAAAGCAACAAAATGAAAATCATTTATGGTTTCTACATTTAGTATTTGTTCAAAAAGTTGATTGAATTCTATAATCGATAATGGATCTTTTTCTATTTTTTCAATGGGGAATTTAGAGTTTCCGTGATGCGGGAGGACAATTAAAATGAGCTTATGGTCGGTGTCATTCAAAAAAATAAAATCATCAACAGTACGCCCATGACCATGCATGCAAATGATATTCTGTGGTCCTGACCCGCTTGTATAGTACTCAATTTGAATATCACCTTTTGTAATGATTTTAGATTTCATGTAAAACTAAAATAAGACTAAGTATCCATTTTTTAGTGACAAAAAGTGAATAATTAACAATCAATTTTCAATTTGTTAAAAAACAATTCCATTTCTTGGTCCTTGCA
Organism: Crocinitomicaceae bacterium; assembly: GCA_036782275.1. Classification (GTDB taxonomy): domain Bacteria; phylum Bacteroidota; class Bacteroidia; order Flavobacteriales_D; family Crocinitomicaceae; genus UBA952. The sequence goes on along the minus strand of DAIPZI010000033.1, from coordinate 1,927 downwards.
TACCTCAATTAAACTAAATTTGCATTCGATTTATAATGTGTTTGCACCTTTTTTAAATTGAAAGTTTTATGCCTAAAGATTCATCTTTAAAATCAATATTAATAATAGGATCAGGTCCTATTGTCATCGGTCAGGCTTGTGAGTTTGATTATTCCGGTTCTCAGGCTTCGAGATCACTTCGAGAGGAAGGGATTGAGGTCACCTTGATTAATTCTAATCCAGCCACGATAATGACGGACAAGGTTGTTGCGGATAATGTCTATCTAAAACCGTTAGAACCCCAAAGTATTCGTGAGATTTTAGAAAATCACAAAATTGACGCGGTTTTACCAACGATGGGAGGGCAAACGGCACTGAATCTTTGCATTAAGTGCGATGAAATGGGCATATGGGAAGACCATAATGTCAAAATTATTGGTGTCAACATCGATGCCATTGAAATCACGGAGAATAGAGAAGCATTTCGAGATCTAATGACCGAAATAGGGGTGCCGATGGCTCCTCAAAAGACGGCAAAGTCATTCCTTGAAGGAAAAGAAATTGCACAGGAATTTGGATTTCCCTTATGTATCCGACCTTCCTATACACTAGGGGGTTCCGGAGCATCTATATTACATGACCCCAATCAGTTTGATAATTTACTCGAAAGAGGACTTCAGTTGTCACCAATACATGAGGTGATGATAGATAAAGCCCTACTTGGATGGAAAGAATATGAGTTAGAGCTCTTGAGAGATTCTAATGATAATGTTGTCATTATCTGTTCAATTGAAAATTTTGATCCAATGGGTATTCATACTGGTGATTCCATTACTGTGGCTCCGGCAATGACATTATCTGATACAACCTTTCAGAAAATGAGAGACATGGCAATTCACATGATGCGCTCAATTGGAGAGTTTGCTGGTGGTTGTAATGTGCAATTTGCTGTTTCACCTGATGAAAATGAGGATATTATTGCTATTGAAATTAATCCTCGTGTGAGTCGTTCATCAGCCTTGGCATCGAAAGCTACGGGTTATCCGATAGCCAAAATAGCTTCAAAATTGGCAATTGGTTACCATTTAGATGAATTAGAAAATCAAATTACCAAAACGACTTCAGCTTTATTTGAACCAACATTAGATTATGTTATCGTAAAAATACCTCGTTGGAATTTTAATAAATTCCCTGGTACCGATAGAAAGCTTGGGCTTCAGATGAAATCTGTTGGTGAGGTTATGGGGATTGGTCGTTCCTTTCAAGAGGCTTTGCAGAAAGCCTGTCAATCACTTGAAATCAATAGAAATGGTTTAGGCGCAGATGGAAGAGAGCTCACAAATCAAGATGCAATTTTGAATTCCCTTGAAAACCCGAGCTGGAATAGATTGTTTCATATCTATGACGCGATTAAGCTGGGGATTCCATTTAAAACGATCGTTGAAAAAACGAAAATTGATATTTGGTTTTTAAAACAAATTGAGGACTTAATCAATTTAGAAAAGCAAATTGAAAAGCTTCATATTGACAATATTCCTAAAGACCTTCTTTTTGAGGCAAAACAAAAAGGATATGCTGATCGTCAAATCGCTCATCTATTGCGTTGTCTTGAATCTGAAGTATTTAAGAAAAGAAGTGAGCTTGGAATTAAGAGAGTGTATAAGCTGGTTGATACTTGTGCTGCTGAATTTGAGGCTCAAACACCTTACTACTATTCAACTTTCGAATTTGAAAATGAAAGTATTGTAAGCGATAAAAAGAAAGTTGTTGTCTTGGGGTCAGGACCAAACAGGATCGGGCAGGGAATAGAATTTGATTATTCCTGTGTTCACGGTGTACTTGCTGCGAAAGAATGCGGCTATGAAACCGTTATGATAAATTGTAATCCAGAAACAGTATCAACAGATTTTGATACTGCTGATAAGCTTTATTTTGAACCTGTTTTTTG
>DAIPZI010000032.1:3028-12690 GCA_036782275.1 Crocinitomicaceae bacterium | reverse complement strand
CCTTTAACCACGCTCCAAGAAAAAGGAACCTTTCTAAATATTGCAGAAAAAGAGAACTACATTTTATTTTTGGAGCATGATGCTGTCAACGAATGCTGCACACTAAAAAACACTGAAAAAGGAATTCGTCTCGAAAAGTGTTTCGATTTTAACGAACTATTTTAACATGGCTGAAGATCCTAAAGAATATTCTGAAAAAGAGCAATGGGATGATGACTTGGATGTTGCACCATTAAATTATGTAAAGCCAAAGGTGCAAAAACCCATTTTAGAAAAAGCTGAATTTGATCGAAAGAAGAAACCATTATGGATTCCAATTTTATCGATTGCATTGATCATTGGCATTGGCAGCATTTTTCTGTATATGTACAGAAAAACAATATTTATTACTCAAAAAGAACAATTGAATCAAAAAGCGAGCATCATTACTGATAGTTCACAGAACAAACCCAATAAAATACTTAAAGAAGAAAAGATCCAATTCATTGAAGATAAACCTGTAACTAGTGATTATGTTCAAGATAGCATGCTGATTGAGACCACTGAAAATGAAACGCTGAATGAAACATATCCTATAACTATTGAACCTGAACTAGATGAAGGTCCCAAAAACTTTCATATTGTGATTGGTTCTTTTGAGCAAGAACAAAACGCTTATTCATTCGCATCAAAGAAAGAAAACTTAAGTGAAAACATTAAAGTGATTGAACATAATGGCTGGTACCGTGTTTCGCAGAGCACCTATTTTAGTAATATGGAGGCAGAAATCGCATTGGATAAATTGAGAAACTCGTTAAACATTATGGCATGGATCGCATACATGAAATGAAGACCCCTAAAGAAATCATCAATCTTATGATGAGTAAAGATGCTTTTAGCAATTGGATGAAAATTGAATTGAATGCTATTGAAAAAGGATCATGCTCGCTCTCATGCATGATCAAAGAGGAGATGCTAAATGGGTTTTCAATTGCACATGGAGGAATAGCCTACTCCCTCGCAGACTCAACACTGGCATTTGCCGCAAATAGCCATGGTTACCAAAGTTTTAGTATTGAAACGTCTATTTCACACTTGGTAAAGGTGAAAAGTGGAGATCACTTGACAAGTACCTCAAAAGAAATACATCGAGGTAAGAAAACCGGCCTATATCACATTGAAATATTCAATCAAAATAATGAATTGGTTGCCCTTATGAAGGGCACCGTTTACATCTCAAAAATAGTTTGGTAATTTTATGCATGCATAATATTTTTTACTAAATTTACACTCTTAATGAGTGAAAAAAAAATCATATTTCTGGACTTTTTAATTCGGCATGCATGGCATCGTGTTTCTCGAATGTACAATCAAAAAGCCATGACCAAAGGCATGACGATGTCTGTTGGGTTTATTCTCATGATTGTAGAAAAGTCAGGAACACTTAGCACTCAATTGGGACCCAAAATGGGCATGGAACCAACCTCGCTTTCAAGAACGCTAAACGCAATGGAGAAAAGCGGCTTAATTGAACGCAAAAACTTTAAAGGAGACAAGAGAAAGGTCAATATCTTTCTTACGGGTAAAGGTATTGAAAGTCGAAGAATGGTTAAAAACTTTCTACTTGAGTTCAATGAAAAGATTTCCTCTAAAGTTAAAGAACGAGATGTAAAAGGATTTTTCAGTGTAATGAATGCATTGGACTTATCCATTGAAGAAGTTGATAAAGAAAAAAATACAAAATCTTAAAAACACAAAATGAAAAGATTTATAAGAAAAGTCGCAGTTTTAGGTTCTGGAGTAATGGGCTCTCGAATCGCATGCCATTATGCAAATATTGGATGTGAAGTTATCCTGTTAGATATCGCACCAAAAGAGCTGAATGATTTAGAAAAGAAAAAGGGAGCTAAACTTGAAGATAAGAGCGTTCGAAATAGAATTGTTGATTCTTCCCTTCAATTTGCTTTAAAATCAAACCCCTCTCCTATTTACAGCAAGTCATTCGCCAAAAGAATCGAAACTGGAAATTTTGATGACGACCTCCATAAAATCAAGGATTGTGACTGGGTGATTGAAGTAATCATTGAACGATTAGATATAAAGCAACAGCTATTCGAAAAAGTTGAAATACACAGAACTCCAGGGACTTTAATTTCCTCAAATACCTCAGGAATACCCATTCATATGATGTTAGATGGAAGAAGTGAAGACTTTCAAAAACATTTTTGTGGCACACACTTCTTCAACCCTCCTAGATATCTTCAATTACTAGAGATCATACCCACTCCAAAAACCGACCCTCAAGTAATCGATTTTTTAATGGATTACGGCTCCAAAATATTGGGTAAAAAAACCGTTTTGTGTAAAGACACTCCTGCATTTATTGCAAATAGAGTTGGTGTCTATTCGATTATGGCTCTCTTTCATGCTGTAAAAGAAATGGGCTTTACTGTTAGTGAGGTGGATAAACTTTCTGGACCCATTTTAGGAAGACCCAAGTCTGCTACATTCAGAACATGTGATGTTGTCGGACTTGACACCTTGGTTCACGTAGCCAACGGCCTAAAACAAAATTGTCCAAACGATGAGGAAAAAGAATTATTTGAGCTTCCTGATTACATCGCCAAAATGGTTGATAATAACTGGTTAGGATCCAAATCAGGACAAGGTTTTTATAAAAAAGAAAAAGATGAAAATGGAAAAAGGAAAATCCTTGCCTTAAATCTTGAGACTCTAGAGTATGAGGTAGCCCCCAAAGTAAAGTTTCCAACATTAGACATGGCCAAACCTATCGAAGACCTTAGGCAACGTACTAAGATGCTTGTTATGGGCATGGATAAAGCTGGTGAATTTTACAGAAAAATATTTGGAGGACTTTTGGCATACGTGTCGAATAGGATACCTGAAATTTCTGAAGAATATTATAAAATCGATGATGCCTTAAAAGCCGGTTTTGGTTGGGAGCTTGGCCCTTTTGAATCCTGGGATCTCTTTGGATATGATCAAGGTTTAAAATTCATAAATGACGCAAATAAAAAAATGGGTGCATCCATTGAAACCATGCGCTCCAATGGAATGACCTCTTTTTACAAAACAGAGAACGGAAAACGAATGTATTTTGATACAGCTTCAAATTCTTATAAAGTGATACCTGGAACTGAAGACCTAGTAGACTTAGATTCATTAAGAGATGAAAATAAAGTGTGGGGGAATTCAGATTGCACGCTCGTACATGTAGGCGATGGTATTCTAAACCTCGAATTTCACACCAAAATGAATACGATAGGTGGTGGAGTTTTACAAGGAATCAATAAAGCTCTTGACATGGCAGAAAACGACTATAAAGGACTGGTTATTTCTAACACAGGTCAGAACTTCTCAGCAGGAGCAAATGTTGGAATGATTTTCATGATGGCCGCTGATCAAGATTTTGACGAGCTGAATTTTGCTGTAAAAGCATTCCAGGATACCACCATGAGGATTAGATATTCCAATATTCCAGTTGTGGTCGCCCCTCACAACATGGCATTAGGTGGTGGATGCGAAATTTCATTACACGCAGACAAAGTCGTAGCTCATGCAGAATTGTACATGGGACTTGTAGAGTTTGGTGTGGGTCTGATCCCAGGGGGAGGTGGAACAAAAGAATTTGCCAAAAGGCTTTCAGAAGACCTCCACGCCGGAGACATTAAAATCAACCGGCTTAGAGATCGCTTCCTAACCGTTGGACAAGCCAAAGTATCTCTTTCTGCATATGAAGCATTCGATTATGGATACTTAAGGGAAGGGATAGACGAAGTTGTTGTTTCGAGAGCACATCACTTAACAAGAGCCAAAGCAGCGTGCTTAGAAATGGCAGATAAAGGTTATGTACCGCCAAAAAGAGAAAAGAATATTACCGTTGTTGGGCAAGAAGGTCTTGGAATCGTATATGTTGGTGCAAACTCAATGTTATCTGGAAATTACATGTCCGAGCACGATAAAATCATCGCTGAAAAGCTTGGTTTTGTTTTGTGTGGAGGTGACTTATCGGAAAACACCAACGTGTCAGAGCAATATTTATTGGACCTCGAAAGAAAGGCATTCTTGGAATTATGTAGAGAGCGTAAAACATTAGAAAGACTTGAAAGTATTGTAAAATATGGAAAAATATTAAGGAATTAATGGCTTACTACTTTCACAGTAACCCTGCGATTTAGCGCCCTTTCGTTAGTATTTGTTCCATTATTTAGCAGCTCGGATTCTCCTTTAAACTTAAGGTCTATTTGCGTGCTTTTCACTTGGGTATTTTGAATCAACCAGTCTTTTACGGCCTCCGCCCTTTTGATTGAAAGATGCTCATTGTATTCTATCGTTCCAACTTGATCCGTATGACCAACAATCATTACTATCGAGCTTGAATGAATCATCTTAACTAAACTGTTGAGTTTTGTGATTTCTTTAGCTTCAATTTTTGCGAGATTAAAGTCAAAGTAAATAATCAATTCATTTCCTCTAATTATGTCTTCTTTGTCCTCAATAAGATTGACCTGTTTCAATTTAGGTTCAGTTTTGATATTTTCTGATTGAAAATCAACCTCAAATTCTTCATAACGCTGACCTTTAGAAACAATTTCTTTGGGCGTAAAGACATCATCAACACTTGCGTTTATAAATACTTTTGCTCTCTCAATCGAAGTGGAAATCGATATTGAATACTTTCCATTTTCATCAGTCGTCCCTTTTCCAATGATATTCCCATTTGACGTAACGATAATCTCCTCCTTAGCTGGCTTACCATTTAACAATACTTTTCCGTAGACTAAAGAAGATGCCGAAGGCTTTATTTTGTCATCAATATTTTTAAGGTCAGCATAATAGATATCAAGATCTCGTATAAAAAAGGCTGATTCACCTTTTCCTGAAATCACAAATCCCATATCATTCTTACGTGTATTAAATGGTTTACCAATGTTACTTACCGGACCTGTCTGACCATTCTTAAATGTTGTTTTCAGGATATCTAATCCACCAAAACCGCCATAACCGTCAGAAGAAAAGTAGATCGTTTGGTTATCTGAAGCAATATAAACGGAACGTTCATTTCCTTTTGTACTTACATCTAAACGCTTTAGAAAAGACCATGTGCCATTTGTGTTTGTGCTGTAGTACAAATCCATATTGCCCTCGTATTGACTACCGCATGCGACAATAAATAAATTTCCATCAGGAGAAACAGCCATTCCATCGGTTGCGTAACCGAAATTCGCCCTAAACTCTCTTCTGAAAAAACGATTGATTCCCCCACCTAGTCCTCTGACCCCAATGAGCTCTCGATTCTCGATAATTGCCTCGTAATAAGGCCCACCAGTACCTTCCCAGTTATCTTTCCAACTCTGAAAATATATTTTTTCTCCATCATACGAAACAGAGGGCTCATCCTCACCATTATAGGTATTAATTTCAGAAACAAATTCTGGCCTATCCCATTCATCAACATTTCTAAGTACTCGATAAATATCACCATCCCCCAATCCATTTGACCCCAAACGTGATCGAGTGGACATGAAATATAAAACATCACCATTGGGCATTAATGAAAGATTGCATTCTCGATACTTCGTATTTAAATTGGTTAATTCTTCAATGACAACATTCGAATTAGACTTTAATACCTCTATTTCTTGAGCAAGAAAAGAGTTTACAATTAAAAGAAAACCAATAAAAATTATCCTTTGAAACGTCATGTAATGCATATAAAATTGAAAATAGTCATTTTGTTACAAATGATTTTTATTAAAAGTGCTTTACAATCAAAAAAATAAGTTTACTTTTGTACTTCCTTTTTGAAAGGATAGAACATTTCTTAACTTGACTGTTGTCAAGAATCGAAAGATTGGAATAAATGGTCTGGTAGTTCAGTTGGTTAGAATACCTGCCTGTCACGCAGGGGGTCGCGGGTTCGAGTCCCGTCCAGACCGCAAGCCCATATGGCTGTGGGATTAGAGAAGCTCAGTAAGTATCAAATTTACTGAGCTTTTTGCTGTTTAAATAAAATAAAATTTTTTTATTTATATAAGTTTTTCTAACTTTCGACCAACTATTAATGAAGCAATTTCTTATCAACATATTACCTTTAGTTACATCGCTATGCCTTGTAACTTCATGCCAAAACTCAGACTGTAAAAACGAGGTGGCAAATCTTAAAAAAGAAATTGCAAGTTTAAAAAATGGAGAAAAGGGAAAAGTAAATGTCAATCAAGAAAATACGAACAAAAGAGAAAAAATAATTGAACGTTATGATGACGGGAATAAAAAACTTGTTGTAACCTATGTTGGAAACGGAAGCCAAGAGCAAGTCATAAAAAAAATGACTTACTATAATTCCGGGAAAATAAAAGAAGAAGAAAACTATCGAAACAATCAATTGAACGGTCCGTACTACGAATATTACAGAAATGGTCAGATATCCGTTAAAACTGGATTTTCAAATGGTTTAAAGCATGGAAACTACACGGAATATTATTTTGATGGTACGATTTGGGAAACAGGCAGATTTGTTCAAGGAGATTATGATGGAGAATACAACACCTATTTTGTGAGCGGCCAATTAAAAAGTAAAGAAATCTACAAAAACGGCGATAGAATAGAGGCTGTATGGTACAACTCAAACGGAGATGTTGAATTCACCAATTAATTCTTAAAAAAAGAATCCTATTAAATAACCATTATAAAGTTCCTCTTAATGGAGTTTTTAAACTTCAATACTCTATAAGAATCACTACCTTTGAATCATGTCTGATGAGATATACATGCAACGATGTATTGACCTTTCCTTAAAGGGAATGAGAGAGGTTGCTCCAAACCCGATGGTTGGCTGTGTTATTGTACATAATAATATCATAATTGGAGAAGGATATCATGAAGAATATGGCAAGGCCCACGCTGAAGTCAATGCAATCAATCAGATCAAAAACAAGGAGCTGCTTAAAGAAGCAAAATTATATGTTTCGTTAGAACCATGCGCACATACCGGAAAAACCAAGCCCTGTGTTGATCTAATCTTGAAATATGATATCCCTGAAGTTTTTATCGGAATAAAAGACCCCAATCCCAAAGTAAGTGGAAAGGGGATTGAGAAGCTAAAAAAAGCAGGTGTGAACGTGAAAGTTGGCATCTTACAAGACATTTGCCTTGAAACAAACAGGCGATTTTTTACTTTTCATCAGAAGCAACGTCCATATGTGATTTTGAAGTGGGCACAAACACTTGATGGTTTTTTAGACAAGGTCCGCAAGGATAAAGAACAAAAAATCAATTGGATTTCGGCTCCAGAAACACAAACTATAGTGCATAAATGGAGAAGCGAAGAGCAGAGCATATTGGTAGGAAGGAATACCATAATTAATGATAATCCATCTCTTACAGTGAGAGAATATGGCGGAAAAAACCCTGTAAGAATTGTTATTGATAGTCAATTACAAATTGGAGGTTCCTTGAAAATTTATTCAAAAGAAGCTCCGACACTCGTCTTCAATAGATTAAAAAGTGAAAAAATAAATAACATTGAATACATTAAAATCAATGAAACAAGCACCAAGAATATTTTAACTGAACTCTATCAACGAGGTATACAGAGCGTTTTCGTTGAAGGGGGAAGCAGAACCTTGCAATATTTCATTATTGACAATGCCTGGGATGAGGCAAGGGTAATTGTTGGTGACAAAAATTTCAATGAAGGATACAAGGCTCCAGTAATTAATCGGATCCCTGTAAATTCATTAAAATACGGCAAAGATATGATATACTATTTTAAACGAAGATGATCGCATTAGCAGGAACCATAATATCCTCAACCTTAATATTTGTAATATTCCGCTTATTTGAAAAGTATAAAGTGGATACATTTCAAGCTATTGTTTTTAATTATTTCACGGCCTTTATTTGTGGATTCTTATTGTATTCCAATGAGTTCTCCTCCAAAATATGGATTCAGCTGGACTGGATTCCTTATACCTTTTTGGTCTCTTTACTGTTCATTTCATTGTTCTTTTTAATGGGACAGAGCTCTCAAAAAAATGGAGTGGCTATAACCTCAGTTGCAGTCAAAATGAGTTTGGCAGTGTCTATGGTTGGAATGATTTTAATCTATAACGAGGCTCTCACACTCCTTAAAATCACCGGAATCTTATTGGCACTTGCAGGTGTACTCCTTGTATCTATTTCCAAGAATACATCAAGCAACTCAAATAGTTCCTGGAAAATGTTACTCGTTCTTTTTATCGGTAGTGGAATTCTTGACCTTACCTTGAATTATACTCAACAACATGTACTTAACGAGCTTACTCCCGCATTATTTTCATCGTTTGGCTTTGGTATTGCCGGTATAATTGGCTCATTCGTCATTATATACCAAATGGTGTTTAAATCAGTCCAAATTAAATTAAAAAACATCATTGCTGGAATTATACTTGGGATACCAAATTATTTTTCAATATTTCTTTTGCTTAAAACCTATGAATTTATTGACCTGACCAATTCGAGTATTTTAGCTATAGTGAACGTTTCCGTAGTTGTTTTTTCTGCAATTTTTGGTTTTGTAATCTTTCGAGAATTGTTCACTACACAAAAAGCAATTGGGCTAATTGCCTCTATTTTGGCAATACTATCTCTTTACTTCGCTTCTTAATTATTAAATTTAAATATGAAAACTGTTTTAATTTTCTGTTTGCTTGTTTTACCCGCTTTATTAAACGCGCAGCAGAACCTATCACTGGCAGTTCTAAAATACAACGGTGGTGGTGACTATTATGCAAATCCTACCGCCCTTCCAAATCTCATCAAATATTGTAACAAATCACTAGGGACAAAAATAAATGAGGAACCTCCCTACGTAGAGGTGGGGAGTAAAGATCTTTTTCTGTACCCTTTTATTCACATGACTGGACATGGCAATGTTGTTTTCTCAAAATTTGAAGCCGATAATTTAAGAATGTATTTAGAGGCCGGAGGCTTTTTACATATTGATGACAATTACGGCATGGATCAATTCATCAGAGTCGAATTAAAAAAAATATTCCCAAATCAGGAGTTGATTGAATTACCAAGTAGTCATCCTATATTTAACCAAAAATTTAAATTACCTGGTTTACCCAAGATTCACGAACACGATGGAAAACGAGCTCAAGCTTTTGGATTATTCTCCAACGGAAGACTCGTCTGCCTGTATACCTATGAGACCGATTTAAGCGATGGATGGGAAGATCAGACTGTTCATAATGATCCTAGCAACAAACGGCAAGAGGCACTTCAAATGGGAGCGAATATTATTAATTACGCCTTTAACAATTAAGTTCTAATGTTTGTGGTCGTGGCCATCATGGTTGTGCCCATCATGTTCGTCATGTGTAGGATTTGGACTTGCTTCTTCGGCTTCTTGAACATCTAATAATTCAATATCAAAAACCAAATCCGAATATGCCGGTATTGGGCCTCTACCCTTCTTACCATATGCTTGATAATAAGGAATAAAAACTTTTATTTTTCCACCTTTACCAATCATTGATATACCTTCTTCAAAACCAGGAATCATTTTCTGAACCTTATAAGTAAAATTGAAGGGCTCATTTCGATCTAATGAGGAATCAAACTTTTCACCATCTTTTCTGAACGTTCCAGTATAATGAAGCGAAACAGGACAACCT
>DAIPZI010000032.1:0-2928 GCA_036782275.1 Crocinitomicaceae bacterium | reverse complement strand
TTCCACTTCTTGGCTTTTTTACCTTTTCTAATAATTTTAAGTTTTTTGATGACGTCATCTTTTTGGATCGAATCGACCACATCCTGCCCTTGAATCACTCGACCAAAAACAGTATGCTTACCATCCAACCAAGGTGTCGCTTTATGCGTGATGAAAAATTGACTTCCATTAGTAGCAGGGCCGGAATTTGCCATTGACAATATACCTGGACCACTATGCTTTAACGAGTTATCAATTTCATCCGGAAATTTATAACCAGGATCACCCGTTCCATTTCCTAATGGACAACCTCCTTGAATCATGAAATCAGCAATAACTCTGTGAAAGATCAAACCATTGTAATAAGGTTTAGAAATTTTAATTGAATCTTTCTCGAACTTCCCCTGAGCTAAGGCTACAAAGTTACCTACCGTCATTGGTGTTTTCTCATATTCGAGTTGACAATAAATCTTGCCTTTATTGGTTATAAAAAGTGCGTAAACTCCATCTTCCATTTTTGGTTTTTGACCAAAAACCAGAAAAGAAGACAAAACAAATGCTAGAAATAAATATGAATTTTTCATTGATATAGTTTTAGATTTAATTTTTATTCTGATACGATTTCCAAAAGCTCAACCTCAAACACCAAAGGCATGTATGGCATGATTGCACTACCAGGTTGAGGATTCGCACCATATGCCAATTCTTGAGGAATGAAAAACTTGTATTTAGAACCAACCGGCATAAGCTGAACACCTTCAGTCCATCCTTTGATTACTTGATTTAAACCAAATGTAATGGGCTCTCCACGGTCTACTGAACTATCGAAAACAACATCATAAGGCGTTGTTCCATGGTAATGAACCTTAACTTTGGACGTAGCATTCGGTTTTGGACCATTTCCTTTTTCTAAAACAATGTATTGTAAACCCGACGCTGTAACCTGTACATCTTTATTTTTTTTATTTTCTTCTAGCCACTTTTCACCTGCCACTTTTGTAAGCTGATTTTCTTTTTCAGCTTGCTCTGCTTTTAATCTATTCTTTTCCTGAAAATAAGCATTCAATAGTCTATTGTTAGGATCTGAACACAATACGGGGTTTTCATATAATCCATCACCCATGCCTTTCATAATCATATCCTTATTGGCCTCACTCATTTGACCTAAAACATTTTTTGCAATGCTTTGACCAATTAAATAGGAGATACTATCAATTTCATTTTTGAGGGGAGCCTGCGCGTTAATGCTTACGCACATTATACTAAACAAGAAGAGTGTTACTGTTTTTTTCATTTTCTATATATTAATTTCGTTTATCACTTCCCCACAACATTTTATTCCTAATGGTATCGAGAAAATTATTGTTTTCAAATTTAATGACATTTATCATGAAATCCGCTTTCATTATTTTGATTTCTTGACCTTGTTTTATACTTATTGATTTTCCATCAATACTCATAAGATATGAACGGTTCCTACCTTCAACACTCAGCTTTATCGGCATATGGTCCGGAACGACAACAGGACGGACATTTAGGTTATGTGCAGCAATAGGCGTAATGATATGAACCTGGCATCCGGGAGTAATTATTGGTCCACCACAGCTCAAATTGTACGCTGTGGACCCTGTAGGAGTTGAAACGATTAATCCATCCGACCAATATGTATTTAAAAAATTATCATCCAAGGATACATTAACAGCAACCATCGAGGTCGTGTCTTTTTTATGTATTGTCAATTCATTCATGGCAAAGTATTCTCCACCTGTAGCTCCATCGACCTCCACTTTCAACAAAGATCTCTTTTGAAAAAGATATTTTTTTACCTTAATGGCATGTAACGCTTCTGAGATCTGATCCATCGAAACATTTGCCAAAAAGCCTAAGCGCCCCATATTAATCCCCATAACAGGGACTCCCGAATTTTTGATATAGCTCACACACTTCAGAAAAGTTCCATCCCCCCCCATACTTATGACCAAATCTACACCGCTCTTTAAATCCTTATCTGAATTAAACGTATTGTATACAAAATCAATTTTCTTTTTTTGATCAATAGAATTTGCCAATTCTTCCTCAATCATTAGCTTCCAACCAAACGATTGAATAAGCTCAAAAACATAATAAAAGCTTTTTAGATTTTGCTTGGAGACTTTCCTACCGTAAATAGCAATCTGCATCTTTAAAAATTCAAATAGTTCATAAGTACATCATAACGCCATTGAAGATCTTCATCTCCACCGCCTTTCTGATAGGCAGCTTTCACCACATAATCATACCTTTCAAAGGTACGAATGATACTAGTTAAATCTTCTTGATTGATTTTAAGAGTAACATCAAGTTTTGTTGATGAGGCATTTGATAGAATTGTGGAGCTCAATATTTTCGCATCATTACTTTCAACAATTTGACCAATTTGTGCCATTGAATAATCCAATTGATTAATCTCTAGTACTAAAATCCCACCCTTTTCTTTTATGCTGGATGTCTCTGCAATGGATGTCATAAGCTGAAAAATACTCGTGCATCCCAAGTACTGTTCATTTTCATCCAAAATTGGAATGACACTGATTTTATATTCCGATATTTTCGAGAGTATTTCAAATAAATGTGCATTCGAAAAAACAAATGGTCGTGGAAGGTGCTGAAATAATACATCAAGATTTTCTGAGAAGCTCATTTTATCTAAAATGTGTGTCTCAGAAACGAGGCCTACAAAATTACCATTCTTTAATACTGGAAGATGAGAAACTTTAAATTCATCCATCCATGAAAGCGCTTTTTCACCTGTATCTGTATGAACAAGTGGAGGTATTTCATATGTTATTAAATCAATTGCAATCATAAGGCTTCCAAAGTAGTAAAATCATTTCAGAGTTTGTAATTTTATCACTCCAAAATTTGTACCATGATTCATCTAAGTGTAAATATTAATAAAATTGCCACAAT
>DAIPZI010000031.1:0-12958 GCA_036782275.1 Crocinitomicaceae bacterium | reverse complement strand
TATTAATGAAAAAGAATGGGTTGGATATTTATCTATAATATGAGCAAGTGTATTCGCTGTATAATTTGGCTGACTCAGACCGAATTCAATATCTGACGCCTTAAGTTTAGGGCAATCATAAACCGCCTCTCTTACCATCGCCAAGCGGTGAGTGTCTTTTAACAAGCTTTTTTTATTTTTCAAAGGGTTTTGTGGAGTAACCACAAACCAAACTTCATCTAAAACCGTTTGCTCTGCAATGTAATTGGCTATGACCAAATGACCAATATGTATGGGGTTAAATGTTCCAAAATATAGACCTATATTCATCTATCAATGAAATTTTGAACGATTGATTCGGCTTCTTGGACAGCAATGTCAAAATTGTCGTTTTCTAGTACAACATCAAAATGCTTTGCATCATCTAGCTCTTCATTAGCTTTTGATATTCTCTGCTGGATTTTGTCTTCACTTTCAGTTTTACGCGACCGAAGCCTGTTTTCCAACTCATCGATACTCGGCGGCATAACAAAAATAGATAAGGCCGCATCTCCGAGCTTTTCTTTAATGTTTATACCCCCTTTTACGTCGACATCAAATATTACAGTTTTTGATTCCGACCAAATGCGGGATAATTCTGAATTCAATGTGCCATAAAAATGATTTGTATACACCTCTTCCCATTCCAAAAAATCACCGCTCGAAATTTTATGCTTAAACTCTTGCGCGGGAATGAAAAAATAATCTTTTCCATGACTTTCATTGGGCCGAGGTGCACGACTGCATGCCGATATAGAAAACTCAAGGGAAGCTATTTTTGAAAGTAGTGCGCGCACTATAGATGTCTTTCCCGCTCCAGAAGGCGCTGAAAAGATAATTACCTTACCATCTATCGTTCGATTGTTATTCACTATTATAAGGTGTTTAAAACCTGTTCTTTTATTTTCTCTAAACTGTCTTTCATCAAAACAACTCTGCGCTGCATTTCTGAATGGTTACATTTGCTACCTATTGTATTTATTTCTCTACCCATTTCTTGTGCAATGAATCCTAGTTTTTTACCAGAATTGGGGAGTGCTAGCGTCTCTTCAAAATAACTTAGGTGATTTGACAATCGCATCTTTTCTTCAGCAATATCTAACTTTTCAATATAAAAAATCATCTCTTGTTCAAACCGGTTGTTGTCTACCTTCTCACTATTGATTTCATTTAAACCCTTGAGAAGTCGTTCTCTAGTTGCCTCTATTCTTTCTGTTTCAAAAGGAATTATTTCATCCATTAATTTTCGGATTTCCTCAACCCTTTGACAAAATTCGTTTTGTAGGTCAAGTCCTTCTTTCTTGCGAAAGGACTCCACCATTTCACATGCTTCAGAGGTTAAGTCTTTTAATTGGTTGATCTCTGACTCATCGATTTCTGCTGTCTCGTTATTAAGAACTTCTGGCAGTCTTAAAACCACACCTAGATAGTCGACTGGTTGTTCTCCCCAGCTTTCATTGAGTGATTTAATTTCATTGTAATAAGACGTTGCCAAGTCTCGATCAACGAGACTTGTTCCTTTCAGCTTTTCACTTTCAATAAAAAGAGAAAACTCGATTTTACCTCGGGTGAGCTTCTTCGAAATTAATTTCCTAAGAAAGGGTTCAGCCTCCTTATAAATAGAAGGTATTTTCATATTGAGGTCAAGTCCTTTGCTATTTAAGGTTCTGATCTCGATAGAAACCTTTCTCGATTCAAAAAGAGCATTACTCTTTCCAAATCCGGTCATTGATTGTAGCATGTCTATTACTTATTTTAACAAAAGTATGAAAATTGCTGAAGCTACTCTAAAAGCAAGTCTGCATCTACACCTTCGTTTTGATCTTTAATAAATGTTGCAATATCAGAAATGATCTCGTTTTTCTGGTCACTTTCCTTTGTTCTGTTTGAATGGTAATCCTTTAGATAAAGTTGTGCTTCAAGCAAATGATGCTCCTCAAAAGGACCGACCATGTTTTCTATGGACGTTAAGCATTCCACAGACTCCATTAAATCGCCTTCAACAGCCATAAATACAAAGTCAGCAATAAATTGACTGTAATCCAATTTACTGTTCCAAATTGAGTTTAAAATTTCAGAACGGACCTCTCTGTATTTTTCATCTGTCGCACATTGCATGATGATCGCTATGGCAGCTTCATCTTGAATGTCTGAGAGTAACACCACAATTTTTTTTTGTAAGACGCTATTCTTCGTTTTCACTAAAATTTCAACCAATTCTTTGATGAGTCCCGGGTGCCCTTTTTCGGAGATCATCTTAATCCCAGCATCCATTTTTTTTTGATCTCCTGAACCTAAATCAATGATCGCTTTTTGAAGTGTTTTACTGATTTTTTTCTCTGCCATTTTTATCTATTGAAGTGCAAATGTATACATCTCACCACAAAAAAACCATAAAAAGCAGTAAATACGGACTTTATGAAATATATCTTGTTCAAAAAAATTACCCCTGCTAACCAAACGGTTGTATTTAAATAAGAAATTTGTTAAAACACCATTTATTATGAATTATCTTAAACTAGGGTCAATTGGTTTTTTACTACTAATTATTATCTCATCTTGTGTCCCTTCAAAAAAATACAACGAATTATTAGAACGGGAAAAAACATGTTCTGAGGAGCTCGCGAAATATAAGAAAATGAGTCTTGACTACGAAAGTCTTGCAAAGGAGCTCGAGATGAAATTTGATCTGGCAAACAAGGACCTCATCAAAATGAGAAAAGATACTGCCCTGTTAGGTGAAAAAATGAGACTACTCAATCGAGAATACAAAATTGCTAAAAGACAGGCAGAGGAATTGGAGAATTCTTTTAATAATTTAAAGAATTTAAGTGCAAAAGAGACCGCAACTTTGCAAGCAGAGCTCAAGGTTAAAAATCTTACACTACAAGAAAAAGAAGATGCACTGTTGGGTTTAGAAGAAGAATTAAAAGAAAAACAACGGCTACTCTCTGAGCGCGAAAAAAGAGTCAATGAACTCGAAGAAATGTTGCGTAAGAAAGAGGACGGTATTCGTCTGTTAAAAGATCGCGTCGCAAAAGCTTTGCAAGGTTTTGAGGGACAGGGGTTGACCGTTGAACAAAAAAATGGACGCATCTATGTAAGTTTAGAAGAAAAGCTTTTGTTTAGCTCAGGAAGTACAACGGTTCAGCCTGAAGGAGTAAATGCACTTATTCAACTTGGACAAGTATTAGAAACAGAAAAAGAGCTAGAAATTGTTGTTGAAGGACATACTGATTCTGATAAACTCACAAGGGCCACGTCACCAAAAAACAATTGGGAACTTTCTGTTCTTCGATCGACATCTGTTGTAGAAATTATTCTTGCAAATTCCGATGTAGACCCAACGCAGCTCATGGCGGCAGGTAGAGGGGAGTTTTATCCAATATCTGATACCGAAAAAGGGAAAAACAGAAGGATTGAAGTGATCATATCTCCTAATCTTAATGAGCTTTACGAGATTATTTCAAATGATTAATTGGAGTCTAAAAAGCATTAAAAACTCACTTACTAAAACTCTATCCTTAGCTCCAAAACCCAATGTAAGTAAAAAAGCCTTGGTGGTTATCGTTCTCGCTGCTCTTTGTTTGGTGTTTATTCGCTACCTCACAGGGTTTGAACAGCTCGTCTCCTTTCTTGAAATAATACACTTGGAGTCTTTGGGTAATTATTTCACAGAATTAAGAAATAACACTAGTGATAAGCAGCTATTCGATCTCATTTATTGGACCACCTGTCGAGTGTTTTTTTACCTAATTGTTCCCGTACTCGCCATCAAGATTTTCATGAAAAAAAGAATATCAGATTTTGGCTGGAATTTGTCGGACAATCTGAATAGAGACCTAAAGATTTTCATTGTCTTTTTTTTCTTCATGTTTCCCTTGGTTTTCTGGGTTTCTACGCAAGACTCTTTCCTTTTAAAATATCCTTTTTATCGCCCCTTAACTACGGAACAAATTTATCCAAACCTCTTGATCTGGGAGCTGTTCTATTTTCTGCAGTTTGTTTCTTTAGAATTTTTCTTCAGGGGTTTTGTTGTTCATGGTCTCAAGGAAGAAATTGGTGACTACAGCGTTCTTGTAATGATTATTCCTTACTGTATGATTCATTTCCAAAAACCCTTTCTCGAAACGATCGGGGCGATTTTCGCTGGAGTTATTTTAGGTTATTTAAGTCTTCGAAAAAACTCTATACTTACCGGCGTTGCTTTACATTTTAGTGTTGCGATTACTATGGATGTTTTTGCACTATACCATCTTGGCCTAATCTAAAACGGTAACATGTCCTGTGTAAAATTCACGGTCTACTCTGTCCTCGGGTAAGTATATCAACTTCCAAACATAGGTGCCATTCTGAACTTTTTCCCCTTTATAGGTCCCATCCCATTCAAAATTTAGATCCGTTGAGCTAAAAAGCATTTGCCCCCAACGGTTGTATATTTCCATTTTGATTTCTTTTACTCCAATAAAGCTCCCTGAAAACACCTCATTGAATCGATCTCCATCGGGAATAAATGCGTTGGGAATATAGATGTAAAACTCTTTATTGATTTGTATTGGAAGTGTAATGCTGTCTATACATCCTTTTGAATCCGTGGCAATCAATGTAACTTGATATATTCCCGGCGCATCATACACATGATTCGGATGAACGTCTTCAGAATATCCACCATCACCAAAATACCACTGATAAACATAGCCGTTGGTCGTAAGGTTTTGGAATGCAATGGGTAGGTTTTCAACTACGGGCTCACTGATTATAGTGAAATTTGCATCAGGTTTAACCACAACCACTTGAATCGTTGCAGAAACGCTAAAGGTTTGACAGTCATCTGAGACCTGTACTTGATAATTAGAAGTAGAAAATGGGGTAACCCATATTTGATTTATTGTATCTCCGCTATGAGGCCAATAATAATGATAAGATCCAAATCCACCTGATGCCTGAACGGATATAAACGTTGAATCTCCTGGACACAAATATGCTGTAGGACTACCATAAACTTCTAATGGAGGGCTTGTGACCGTATAATTCAATGTATCTACAGCAAAGGTTCCACATTCATCACTGACATGCACGACGAAGAATGTAGAATAATCAGGAGAGATATATGCTGAATCAAGAGTAGAAATAATTTGATTCGACGCATCAGTCCATTCATAAATATAATTACCAGTACCTCCCAGAGCAGTTGTTTGAATATACTGACTAATATTAGGGCATATTACAACAATATCAGAAGAGGTCGTAAGGGTAATCGGGTCGTATTCAGGTACAGAAACGACGACAGTATCATACGCTGTCTGATTCAGGCAATCATCAGTTACCTCAACATAATATTCACCTGTTGATGTAGGGACAATGCTTATGTTATTTTGAGTTGAGTTATCACTCCATAGATACGTGTATGGAGAAACTCCTCCGGATACAGTTGTGGTTAAAATAATGTTCTCTCCAGGACAAGATACTTCGGGGTTATTGATG
The DNA here is from genome assembly GCA_036782275.1 of Crocinitomicaceae bacterium. Taxonomy (GTDB): domain Bacteria; phylum Bacteroidota; class Bacteroidia; order Flavobacteriales_D; family Crocinitomicaceae; genus UBA952. The sequence continues at coordinate 7,456 of DAIPZI010000031.1, read as the reverse complement.
TCCACCGAAAGCTCTTCAATATCCTGAATAAACAATTCGATCGTCACCGGTGTGATGTTACCACAGGGATCAGATAATGGAAAATCAAGAACAATATTTTCTTGTCCCTCTGCAATTCCATCCAAAACAACATCAATCGTGAACGATACTTGTGCATCTCCAGGATTGAAAGTAATGCTTCCAGGAATACCAGAGTAATCAAGAATGTCTGTTGCCGTACCTGAAACATCAATAGGAACAGTTAAACTCGATCCTAAATTGGCGTCTCTTTCAAGGGTAACGGTTGCGGTAACGCATCCTTCCGCAATCCAATTTGGTTCTGAATAAATTTGATTCGAAAGTTCGTATGTTATGTCGACTGGGGTTAGTGAAGATAAACTATTTGCTTCAAGAAAAATCCCCGAATCCCATCCCCCATCCCCAACATCAGCAATTGCAATGACCAAGTGATAGGTTTGTCCACATTGAACCTGAGATACTGCCTCTAGCACATCCGTGAACCCATCATATTGAATATACATAGGGTCGGAATCATAAGGAGACATATTGCCATTACCATTGAAATTAAAGTATTGTGAGTTGGTGTTGATGTTTACATTATTTATGGATACAACTCCTCCTCCATTGGGAAGCTGAGCTATATTCTGAATGCCAGGTATGCCTGGGCCTGAAATAAAGAACCCAAACACATCATTGAAGCCAGAATTGTTTGGAGGTGCAAATTCCGGATACTCATCTGAACCAAATACATATTTAAAGCGGACCGTGTCTGAATAGGGAATAAAGTCAAACTCAAGTATTGCTGCATTGTACGTTTGTGTTGATCCAATTAGACCCGATAGTAAGGCTGATCCACCAATATTATTGTCTTCCCCTGCGCCTGATTGATTGTTCGGCCCTTGAGGACCACTGCCATTATCAACTACCGTTCCTGTCGTAAGCACAATTCCCTCATCAATGCCCAGCACCGTGTTTGTCGACTGAAAAGAACCAAGAGCAACAGGGCTGCCATTATATAGAATATTCGAGACGGTTACTCCCTGACCTAGTAAAACATTCTGAACAAGGGCAAGGGGAGACATCGATGTTCCCGTCACCAATTGAGAATGAGCATTCCAAAAAGGGCTTAATAATATGACAATTAAAAGTTTTTTAAACACGTCTTTTATATACTGTGTATATAATAACGTAAAAAGAACAATTTCGTTGTATCTACGGGGCTTTTATTTTTAATCTTGGAAGAAAAGGGTCTTGAAAGTTACCCAGCTCAAAAATGGAAAGAAATGCATTGGCATCGCATACCCATAAATTGTATAAATAATTTCTTCATGTAGTCCATAAACCGTAAATATTCCAAAGCACGTAAAAATTGAAATTCCTGCGAACACAAAATAAAAGATAAACGGCCCGATGCGTGGCATCAACCTTTTCGCCTGAAAATAACCTACTGAAGCTAACAGACAGCCAATGATAGGGGCAAGAATTAAATGACTCATTGGAATGGCTTCTCTTAAAGATACCAATTGTTCGCCCTCTATTGCCGTTGCACTCTCATAGGCAAAAGAAAATAATACCGTTACAAGACTTGCAAATATTCCAGCACTTAAAGGAAAATAGACGTATTTTTTTATCATTTTTTATTTTTTCACAGACACTCCAGCAATTATTTTAATGTTTCGAGAAACTTTATTGTCAGGACCTAAACGATACTTCATTCTATTCACTGAAAACTGGGCCTTATAGATGGTTTTTGATTCATTAGTTTTGATTTCAATTGGAATAACAACATCCTTGCTTACGCCACAAATGGAAAGCTTTCCCTTGGCAAAAATGCCTTTTTCACTTTTATAAACCGATGAAGAAACAAAACTGATCGTTGGGTATTTTTCAGCATTGAACCACTCTGAACTCTTCGCGTGCTTGTTTTGCACACCATTACCTGTATTGATTGAAGCAACTTTTATATTTAAGTCAAACTGAAGACCCAAAATTGAGTCAGACTTCGCCACGTCAGTACTTGTAACTTTTCCTGTCATTTCTTTAAAAACTCCAGTTGCGTCTTTGCTATAAAAGGCTACTTTATAGGTGTCTATATTTTTTGTTTCTTGAGCGTTCAATGTCAATCCGACAAAAAACATTAGTGCAATAATTCCAATCTTTTTCATATTTATTCTTTTATCATTTCTATTTCCGCGTGAAGCTCAACCTCTGCGGCAACATTCGCTATCGGCAACTCTGGACCAACTCCAAAATCCATTCGGTTTACTGTCGTTGTAAAGTAAAACCCTGCCAATTCGCTTTCTCTTGACTGTACGGTACCATTATGCATCATTTGCACATCTATTTCTTTTGATATCCCGTGCATTGTGAAATCTCCTGTAACAATATAGGAATTTTCACCGTTGGTCTTTATTTTTTTACTCTTAAAGGTGATTTTTGGATATTTCTCAGTATCAAAAAAATCAGCTGAGCGTAAATGGTTATCTCTTGAATCATTTGAAGTATTAATTGATGCAGCGTCTACAGACAGTGTTATTTGAGCATTTAAAAACCCTGACCCCTCAGATCTAATGTCTAAATCAAATTCCCGAAACTCTCCCACAGTAAAGGAAACTCCTTTGTGTAAGACCTTAAATCCAAAATTAGAATGCGTAATGTCCGGTTTCCAATTTGCTTCTTTTTGTCCAATTAAAATGGCACTATTTAATACTAAGAGAAGGCTAAATAATATTGCTTTTTTCATTTGAGTGTAATTATGTTTGTTTATAGTTTTATAAAATTAGATTTTTCGAAATTAATTATTCTTAATCTAAATTAAGATTGGTGTTCATTAAATTTTATTTTGAGCACTTTCTTCTTTCTATGGAAGTATCTTTTCATGAATCGTGCCAACTTATGTTAAATAAATGTTAACGGGTGTAATGAATTTTATCATGTTGCGTTAGCTAAGTAACAAGTCAATAAATGACGAGTTGTTTTCATATTTAGTAGTTTAGGTTAGAAAAGGGGGCGAAGGCCCTCTTTTTTTTGTATTTATTAAGATTATTCTCTTTAGGTTTTTCTACATTTGCTTATACTTCAGCCAATAAAAATGAACAACTCCAACAAAAAGCAGCTTTTTATATTTAATACTTTATCTGGAAAGAAAGAAGCATTCGTTCCCATCAATAATGATTTGGTTGGAATGTATGTTTGTGGCCCAACTCTTTATAGCGAACCACACATGGGAAATATGAGGACATTCATCAATTTTGATCTCATATATCGTTATCTACTCCACTCTGGGTACCACGTTAAATACGTGCGTAACATTACGGATGCGGGACACATTACAAATAGTGCCGGAGAACAGGAAGACAGCATTGGAAAAGCAGCAAGAATGGAGCAAGTTCAGCCCTTGGAAATCGTATACAAGTACAATTTAAAGTTTCAAGAATTAAACCGCACCTATAACTTATTGCCTCCATCTATTGAACCAACCGCCACTGGTCATATTCAAGAGCAAATTGAAATCATTGAGAAAATCATTACAAATGGATTTGCATATGTCACAAATGGATCAGTTTATTTTGATGTAAAAAGCTACATGCAATCCTATAACTATGGTGAGTTAAGTGGCAGAAAAGTGGATGAGTTAGAAAATGAGACTAGAGCGCTTAATGCTCAGGAAGAGAAGCGGTTTTTTGCAGATTTTGCTTTATGGAAAAAAGCACAAGATAACGATATGCAAATATGGAGATCTCCATGGGGTGATGGCAATCCAGGATGGCATATAGAATGTACGGCAATGAGCACCAAATATCTTGGTGAAACTTTTGATATTCACGGAGGAGGATTGGACCTTAAATTCCCTCATCACGAAGATGAAATTGCACAAAGCTGTGGTGCAACGGGTAAATCTCCAGCAAATTTCTGGCTGCATGCAAATATGCTCAATGTGAATGGAAAAAAAATGAGCAAATCATTAGGTAATTTTTTTCTTCCCAAAGAAATTGTTGAAGGTACGAGTGATTTATTTTCAAAGGCATACTCGCCACAAGTCATTCGTTTTTTTATGATGCAATCACATTACAGAAGTACGCTTGACTTAACTGAAGAAGCATTAAATGCTGCCGAAAAGGGATTCGAAAGGTTAACAGATGCCATTTCGCTTCTTGAAAATATTCCCGTTTCTGACGCCTCATCATTTAGTATTCCTCTTTGCATTCAAGGGTTTTACGATGCAATGAATGATGATTTTAACGCGCCGATTCTCGTTGCTAAATTATTTGATGCCGTTAAAAAAATAAATCTAATAAAGGACAACAAGGAAACAATAAATGCTGGAGACAAAGACTTCCTGTTAAGTGAAATGAAATGTTTTGTTCATGATGTTCTCGGTTTAGAATTCAATTCCGAGGCAGGTGATGATCGACTTAGTCCTGTAATGGATTTGGTTCTCGAGTTGAGACAAAAAGCAAGAGCCAATAAGGATTGGGACACTTCTGATTTGATTCGTGATGGTTTAAAAAATGCGGGAGTTGAGGTTAAGGATGGAAAAGAGTCAACAGGCTGGAAATAAGGGTTTTTTATATTTAATTCTGTATATTTGAGTAAAGACTATTACCTATGAACGTAACTTATTATGGCCACAACACATTTCTTGTGGAATTTGGTGGCAAGAAACTCTTATTTGATCCTTTTATTTCAGGAAACGGTCTCGCATCACACATAGATGTAAATACTATTGAAGCAGATTATATATTGCTTTCCCATGGACATCAAGATCATATTTTGGATGCCGAATCGATTGCAAAACGTTGTGATGCAACGGTAATCTCAAATTTTGAAATCATCTCTTGGTACGAACCGAAGGGAGTAAAAGGACACCCCATGAATCATGGAGGCAAACACACTTTTGACTTCGGAACCGTCAAATATGTAAGTGCAATACACTCGTCCGTTCTTCCTGACGGAACTTATGGTGGTAATCCTGGCGGATTTGTTATCTGGAATGATACCCATTGCTTCTACATGGCATGCGACACCGCACTTACCTATGATATGAAGCTCATTCCATTGATGTGTCCAAAGTTAGATTGGGCAGCTCTTCCAATGGGTGATAACTTCACTATGGGTATAGAGGAGGCGGTCATGTCAACAAGCTTTATCGAATGTAAAAACATTATCGGGTGTCATTATGATACCTTTCCGATTATTGAAATGAATAAAGATGACGCTCGCTCAGCTTTTGAATCAAAAGGCATTCAAATTCATCTACCAGAAATTGGAGAAACCATCGATATTTAATTCAAATTATCCACGATAACGGAATCTCAAATAAAACACTAAAACCCGTGTTTTAGCTACCTAAATTGAGCTGTTGGATTTTTCTCCTGGTTTTTGATCAAAAACAATGAATTTTAAGTAAAAAACGAGAAAAAGAATGTTTTCTTTATCTTTTTAAAGCCTTTTTATTAAAAAGTAGACGTTTTTTAGCGCTTTAAATTTACAGGAGGTGGATTCTTAAAAAATGGCCGTAATTCAACAATATTTTCGATTTTTTAACCTATACCGGCATGAAAATGTCAAAAAATTGACAAAAAACATTAAAAAGTGAAAAATTACAATTTGAGCTTTTAGATTATTATTTATAGCCTTTCAGTTAACATGATTATTGAAAATAAATAAATCGAATTTGATTCATTTAAAACTCTTATGCCTTAAAAAAAAAGACCCTCTCGGGTCTTTGTTCGTGTCAAAATAAAGTAAGCAGAATATCTATTAAAAAGCTATAAGTATAGTATGTAGCTCAACGTTTTCGAATTTCGCCGCTCCTATTGCTTCTGCTGCCGAATGTTTGTTTTCAACCGGAGCAATATACTCATCGGTAATTGTAATAATCATCCTCTTGTTGTTTTTCCAAGAACTTGAATGAACTGTTTTAACAATAGCATCATAATGCGACTCGCTCGAATGGTATCCTCTTTTTTGACCAATAAAATCAATAGCATTCCAATGATCTTCACTCAAATCAGACAATACAAACCATTGGTTAGAGTTGGATATTCGGAATGATGCTGCACCTACCCTAGATCCCGCAGGTACCGCAGCAAGTATGGCGTCACTTTCTTTCATCATTGTCTTTACATTGTTCCCCATACTACCAGAAGCATCAATGAGTATTACAATATCTGTGGAATCTGTTGCGTGCCTGTCTATTTGCTGAACTATTGTTTTTACGAGGTTCGCTCGAAGCGTTCTCACGAATTCTCCAGACGTAGGTAAGGCAATGTTATTATACCCCTCTAGCGCTTGATATTGGCCATTTTCGTTGACTGAAGTTGAATTGTTTTGATAATTCGAGTTATTATTATTCGAGTAATTTCTATTAGGTGAAGAAGAATAATAATGGTTGCTATTCGATGATGACTGATTTGAACTAGATGAGCTAGATGAGCTAGATGAAGTATGAGATGGTCGTGATCTATTCGGTCTCGAAATATTGGAGGAAGAGGATGACGGTTTAGGCGCCCTAACTGCTGGTCTATGATTAGTGACCGGTGCATTTTTTAGTGTGCCTCCGCCTTTTGGACTTGGCCTTTTAAGCTGGCCAAATGCTGAGAGGGAAATGGATAGTGGAATTAAAAGTAGTAATGTTTTCATAAGAGCTTTTTTTAATGGTTAATAATTCTTTCATCGTTTTCTTGATTTTAATTCGATGAATCTCGGATAGGAAATTACTATAATCGTGCCAAACTTAATTTTTATAGGTGGTTTACCCAGTAAAAACAGATCAAACACGCTTTAAAATTATGCGCTCACCATTTGTTTTCAATTCATATATTCCAAAAGACTTATTTGGAGTTTCACTGGTTTGTGAACAATATTTTCCTCTCGAAATTTTTGACACAAAAAATTCAATTTTATTCCTGCCTACCCAAAAATATGTGCCACTTACAGAAGTAAAGCAATCCACTCCACACGGTGCACGATAAGACGTTTGAAAAGTGTTTTCAGTAAAGGAAATGTAATGCCCCCACCTGCTGGCCACATCAGCCAAGTTGGATTCCGAGCAAGGGTTGAGAATAAAGCCCTCCTCTTTTTCTGATTCCAAACACTTACCATCAAGCTTCCAAGAACTGTTTTGCAATTCTATTCTTTCTTTAAAATACATGTTTGTGTCAATGTAAGACGACGAGATGAAATGAAAAACAGTAAGTAAAACGAGATATTTCATGAGAAATTTATTTTATTGGCTTACAACCAATGGCCCTTAAGGTTCATTTTTATTAATACCTTGCCTCTAAAAATAATAATTCACTTCTCGAAAACATTTAAATTTGTTTTTGGTACTATATTTGAATTACTAAAGAAAATTTAGAATATGAAAGGTCTTATTATTTTTATCGGAATTTGTGTTTTATTTGCATGTAAAACAAAACAAAACAGCGAAGCAGAATCATCAGTTAATACG
>DAIPZI010000030.1:7566-13013 GCA_036782275.1 Crocinitomicaceae bacterium | reverse complement strand
TTTTATTTTCCTAAGTCTAAACAGTCAAAAAACTTACCGTTGGTACCAAGACGGTAAAATTATTTTTGAAATTTCAGAAAACACCAAAAGTTTTAAAACTATTGATGGTTTTGTTCCTGACGATCAGCTTCCATTTTCAAATGATCTTATTGAGCAATTCGAGATACAATCATTAAAGCTTCTACACCCAGGAATAAAAGATCCCCATTTATCAAAAACATACGAAGTTGAATTTGGAAAAATCGAAAAAATTGAACAGCTCATCAGTGAAATTAGACAATCACTCAATGTTGAATACGTTGAAAAGAAAGAACTTCATGAGACTTTTCTAACACCAAACGATACTTATTTCACCAACTCTTTTAATAATGGAATGTGGTGTTTGTATCAAGTGAATGCTCCACAAGCATGGGACATTTCTACGGGTGATGCCAATATTGTTGTTGCCGTGACAGACAATGCCATTCAAATCAATCACCCAGACCTCGTCAATAAAGTGGTGCCTGGTCGAGATGTTGTAGATGATGACAATGATCCTTCTCCTTGCGGTGGTAATGATGGATTTCATGGCTCTCACGTCTCGGGAACTGTCGGTGCTGAAACCAATAACAACCTCGGCGTTGCCTCACTTGGATATAACATTAGTGTGATGCCAATTAAAATTGGAAATTGCTCTACAGGTGCACTAACAGGAGGATATGACGGAATCATATGGGCTGCAGATAATGGTGCAGATGCGATTAACATGTCTTGGGGCGGTGGTGGAGTGTCCACCTATGGACAAAATGTATGTAATTATGCTTGGAATGCAGGTGTAATATTAATCGCAGCCGCAGGAAATGATAACACAAATCAGCAGTTTTACCCTGCAGCATATGACAATGTTGTTAGTGTTGCTGCAACAACTAATGGTGATGCCAAGTCAAGTTTTTCTCAATACGGAACATGGATAGACGTAGCTGCTCCGGGTTCTCAAATTTTGAGTACCAATGAGGGAACAGGGTATTCTATGTCACAAGGTACGTCAATGGCTTCACCTATGGTGGCTAGTTTGGTAGGACTCATGATTTCTCATGCACCATCGGCTACCCCATCTGATATCGTCTCTTGTCTACTCTCTTCAGCAGATAATATAGAATCGGCAAATCCCAATTATCAGGGTCAGCTTGGTTCAGGAAGAATCAACGCGGAAGAGGCTTTGATCTGCTTAAATGCATTTACCTACAGCTTGGATGCTGGGATTACCGATATTTTTAGTCCTACGGGGCAACTTTGTACTTCAACTGTTAATCCAGAGTTTGAATTGAGGAATTATGGAAGTCAAACGCTAAACTCCGTTACTATCTCTTATCAATATGATGGCGGAACTGCTCAGACGATCAATTGGACTGGTTCACTAGGGCAAGGCGGAGTAGAAACGATTTCTTTACCAAGTTCAACATTAACCACAGGAACACATACCTTAACTGTTTCTTGTAATTCTCCTAATGGATCAACAGACCAAAACAATTCTAACAATAGCCAAACCAACTCATTTAACATTATCCCTGATGGTCAGATTGTAACTGTAGAGGTAACGACTGATTGCTGGGGATCAGAGGTTCAATGGAACATTACAGAACCGAATAGCACTGCTGTTTTAATTTCCGGTGGTCCATACGCAGATATCACCGGCGGTGAAACTTATCAGAATTCTGGATGCCTTTCTGCTGGTTGTTATGAATTTACCATCACTGACGGATATGGAGATGGAATGCACGGTAGTCAATATGGCTCCTGTGAAGTTGACGGTTCTTACTCCATAAGCGAGTCCAATGGAAATGTTGTGGCATCGATTATTGCTGCTAACTCAGATTATGGCAATGAAGAAATTAATGAATTTTGTGTGACCTCAAATCTTTCTTACGATATTGGTATTAGCCAAATCATATCCCCAACTGGAACCATCTGTAATGCCTCAATTGAGGCTGAGCTTGAATTGTTCAATTATGGTTCACAGGCTATATCATCTGTAGACATATCATACGATTACGGAGGAGGTGCTCAAACAACTACTTATAATGGAAGTATTGCTCCTGGAACTGGTGTAATCACGTCTCTTCCATTATTTAACGCTCCTGGAGGTGCAGGATCCTTGGATATCACTGTTTCGAATCCGAATGGAAACGTTGATGAAAATAATATTAACGATAACATGGCTACCGAATTTATGCTTTACGACACTTACATTGGTTTGCCTTTTACGGAAGATTTTGAATCAAACGATTTTTCAAGTAACAACTGGTACATCACTAATAATGACAATGATATTACGTGGGAGGTTGTGACTGTTGCAGGAACAACACCTGGAAATAAAGCTGCAAAAATGGACTTTTTCAATTATTCAGATGGTGATGAAAGAGACGGATTTCAAACACCAGCATTTGATTTGGCACCATATACAAACATTGAAATGACCTTCGAGCATGCATTTAGAAGATACAATCAAGAATCAAGAGATTCACTTGCTATTTTAGTTTCGACAAACTGTGGGGCTTCATTTGAATATCTAGGAAGTTATGCTGAAGACGGTACGGGATCGTTTGCCACTGCCTATACCTCTGCCACGGAGTTTGTTCCTGCTGCTGGAGATTGGTGTATGGGAACTGTTGGTTCTGATTGCTTTACCATCGATTTAAATGCATATGCGGGATTAAGTGGTGTTATTATCAAATTTGAATCTGTTAATAATGGAATAGCAGGTAATAATTTATTCATAGATAATATAAACATCACGGGAGATCTTAATTCAAGTCCTCCAAGTGCATCTTTCGATGTTTCCAATACTTCATTTTGTTCAGGTGAAACCATTCAGTTTAATGATGTTTCTACCGGAAGTGTGAGCAATTGGGCTTGGGATTTTGGAGACGGTGGGACAAGTGCGGATGCAGATCCATCTCATTTATATGCTACGTCTGGAACATATACAGTGTCATTAACCGTTACAAATACAATTGGCAGTGATACCGAAACACAAACGATCACAATCAATGACTTACCTAATGTTTCTGTAAGCAGCCCACTTTCACAAGTATGTAATACTGATGGATCATTTAATTTAAATGGATCACCATCGGGCGGAACATATGTGGGGCCTGGAATGAATGGCTCAAATTTCAACCCTTCAAATGCTGGTGTGGGTACTCATACCATTACGTACAGTTACACAGACGGAAATGGGTGTAGCGCATCAGATCAAGTGGTTATAATGGTTGATAATTGCGTTGAACTCGATGAAGTTATTTTAGATGGCATTATACTCTACCCAAATCCGAATGAAGGACGGTTTACCCTATCAAAAAGAATGGAAGGAGCTCAAATTAAAATATTCAGCATTGAAGGCAAGCTCATGTTTAGCAATTTGATGACCGAAGAAAATGAGTGGATCGACATAAGCAACGTTGAAAGCGGTGTTTACATGTTAAAAATAAGCTATAAAGAATATGAAAAAACCTTGAGCTTTATCAAAAGATAGCTCATCCATTTTTATTGATAAGATATGACTTGTCAGTACTTGTGATTTTTTCGCCATTCCGCTCTTTCAGCCTCTGACCAAAACTCATCTGGTCTTTGGTCAATGCCTAGTGTGGTTGGTGGTCGATCATAATTTAAGACATACGTGAGGTTTAGTAATTTAGCGTTTAACGGTATTTTATCGAAACCAAAGCCACCTATTATAACATCAAATATTTCATTTCTTTGATTTTGGGTATTTGTATAAATAGTCACAAAAGAGTTTGATGTCATTTTTATCCGCCAACCATTACTAAACTTTATGTCATACAGGATAATGTCATATTGATGCCTCGAAAGATAATGAAGGAGGTCACCAGTTCTGTTTATTTTTTTCCTCATCCTCCTCACAGGATATTGGGTTCCACTTCTTTGTCTACTGCCAGTGTTTTTCTTATAAAAAAGCTCCAGTCTGGATATATCAAAATGCTTGAAATGCATAAGATAACCCAATGAAACAGAAGCATCATTCATCGTTAGTATGAAGCTTTTATAATCAGACTGTAAACTGAAACAAGATACATATTCATTAATCATTGGGCTGGAATTATCAACAGTACATAAACACTTGCATCAGGTTTTGTTACAAAAATTATTTTCTAGATAAAGGTTTCCATACAATCATCAATACTCTTACTTGCTCATTTATAGGAGTTTAAAATATTATTCTTATATTGATGATGCTAAACTATGAAACTATTCTTACTACGGTTCAAAACAGGACTTCTGTTTTGCTGCCTCTTTTTTACTGCTGAATTCGGCATTGCCCAGCATTCCGTTGCACACGACTGGAACGAAATATTACTTGAAGCCATACGCAATGATTTTGCCCGACCCACCGTACATGCGAGGAATTTGTTCCATCATTCTATTATTTCATATGATGCCTGGGCAGCTTATGAACCCCAACGCGACACTTACTTTTTAGGTAAAACAACTCACGGATATTCTTGTAATTTTTTAGGTATCAATATTCCTTTAGATATTGAAAGTGCTCGTAATGAAACCATAGCGTATGCCTCATATTCTTTTATAAAGTCTCGGTATCAAAATTCTCCAGATTATTTCCACACCTACAATTTGATGTATAATTATATGGCACAGCATGGATACAATACCAATAATTTAAGTACCGATTACCTAAATGGAGGTCCCGCTGAATTCGGGAATTATTTGGCTCAGGAGATCATAAATTATGGCTACGTTGATGGGTCAAATGAACTACTTAATTATGAAAACACGTATTATACCCCAATAAATCCACCACTTGTAATGGATGATCCTGGAAATCCTGATATTATCGATCCTAATAGGTGGCAGAGTCTCACTTTAGATTCCGCAATTGACCAATCTGGAAATAATGTTCAAAATACCATTCCGTTTATCTCACCTGAATGGGGCAATGTTGACCCTTTTGCATTGAGTCCTGATATGTACCATACACTTAGCAGGGATGGACAAGACTTTAATGTCTATTTTGATACTGTGCATCCCGCTTTCCTGAATCCAAACGATTCCTCGTCCTGGGATTCCTTTTACAAATGGAACCACTCCTTAGTAAGTATATGGCAATCACATCTTGACCCGTCTGATGGGGTAACTTGGGATATTTCCCCAGGATCAATTGGCAATAATACATGGTATCCTTCTGATTCAAGTGATTACAGCTCATTTTATAATTTATTAGATGGAGGAGATCCGTCTACAGGTTACGCTCTGAATCCTGTTACAGCACAGCCCTATGCACCCCAAATTGTTGCTCGAGCTGATTATGCTCGAGTACTTGCAGAATTTTGGGCAGATGGAATAGATTCAGAAACTCCACCGGGTCATTGGTTTGAAATTTATCACTACGTGAGTGATCAACCAGCCTTTGAATGGAAATGGAAAGGTTT
>DAIPZI010000030.1:0-7466 GCA_036782275.1 Crocinitomicaceae bacterium | reverse complement strand
TTGGAAAAATTAAATTATTTACCTGGAAAGGTCACGAATACATAAATGATCCTTTAGTTGATCTTGCTGGTGTTGGATGGATTCTAGGTGAGCATTGGTGGCCTTACCAGAGACCTACATTTGTTACTCCTCCTTTTGCTGGATTTGTTTCAGGACATTCAACGTATTCAAGAGCAGCTGCGGAAATCATGGAGAGTATAACTGGTTCCCCTTATTTTCCTGGAGGTTTGGGTGAGTTTTTCGCCCCTCAAAATGAGTTTCTTCAATTTGAAGAAGGGCCCAGCACAAATGTCACATTGCAATGGGCATCGTATCGAGACGCGTCCGATCAATGCAGCTTAAGCAGAATATGGGGAGGCATACATCCGCCCATAGATGATATACCAGGAAGAATTATTGGCGGTCAAGTCGGTGAAATATGTTTTAACAAAGCAGATTCCATATTCTCTGTTACACAACCTGCTCTAGTCTCCAGTATCTCCAGTGACACCATTATCAACTCTTTTGATGCGGGTTCAAATATTGGTATCGATTTGACATTTAATGTCCCTATGGATAGCTCAGGTTTACCACAAGTTGAATTGTTCCCAATAAGTTTGTATCAAGTGTTATCAGCTAATCAAATGTATTGGATTGACTCTTTTCAATTGCATATTGAATTTGATATCAATAATACTATTCTTGAAGAATTCACCTCATTAATTCAAATACAAGGCGTAGATGCAGGAAATGGTCTTCACTTACCTGAAATTAATTTAGAAAACTATTTTTTGGTTGATACCAAGCTTCCCGAAATCACAATGATTTCAACTGTGGACTCCATCATATCTGATATAGATATTCCAACAGGTTACCAAACTTCTATAGAATTTGACGAACCATGTAACGTCGGTCTAAATCCAAACTTCGATTTTTCGGGAATAAATTATGTTAATTCAACTATTAATCACAACACACAGAACTCAGCTTGGAATTCAGATCAGGAATATCTAGCAGATTTTAACCTTATTGATTTCAATGAAAATGTAGCATCTGTAGATGTGTTGATTCAAAATATTGAGGATATTCACGGCAATCCCCTACTCGACCCAAATGCAATCAATATTTGTAGCATAGACACGAAAAATCCAAGTTCAGTTGAAGTATTGCTTTCTGATACCTTAATAAATCTTGAAGACCTAAATACCAACCCCCAAATTAGCGCCACGGTCTCTTTTGATGAAGCAATGGATACTTCAATTATTCCTGAATTTCTCTTATATGAAGGTACAAGCATACATTCGAGTATCATTATGAATCCATTTGAAACATTCTGGGCTGACTCTTGGACCCTGAATACCGAGCTCTGGGTATTGAGCGACACCAATGATTTCATTCATCTAGAATTAATATGTTTGGGTGCAAAAGATAACAATGGAAATACAATTAATGATACCATTACACCATCGGATTTATATAGTGATCTCAAAGAACCTTATGTTGAATATTCTCTACCTGTTGCTGTAGTAATTTCAGATAGCTTCATTGGAAATGATGAGTATTACATAGACGTAACATACAATGAACCAATGGAAGCAGGAACACTTCCTTTAATCATTCACGAATCAAACAATACTCTTTCTGGATCCATACAATACAATTTTAGTGAAAGTCATTATTTAGATGATTTCAATTATCGAGCGTTCTTTACTATAATTGACGAAAATATTGAGGTGGACTCCATTGGCATTGCCGTTATACACGGTAGAGACTTTTCTGGTAACGCCCAGGTAGAATTTGCGGAAGACCTTTTTATTTCGCTGGACACGAAGAACCCGAGTATTATTAATTTTAATACAAGTACAAATGCACTGACGATCGGAGATCAGCTCGATATCTCTATTTCTTTTGACGAAGAGATGGATACCAACCAAATTATTCAGCTTGAGTTTGACCCAAGCATTACGAGTCCGGTAGAGCTTCTCCAAACAAACTATCATTGGGCAGATACCCTAAATCTAAATATTCAATACGAGCTTGTTAATTCAGATGCAAATCCATACTCATTTGATTTAAATACTATTAACGGCACAGATAAAGCTGGAAACCTATTGATTCCGTTTGGGGTTGATTCAGCATTTTCTATTCCAGGTTCACTTGGTTTAGAAAACGCAATGGAATCAATCCAGCTTTATCCTAATTTAATTTCTAGCGGAGACCGAATCATAATTAAAGGAAATCTACTCCTTCAAAACACGGACTTTATAGAAATCTATAACAGCGAAGGAAAACTGCTGAAAACAACAAAATTTCATAAAGATGGCCAATTTTGGAATTCAACACCGCTGCATATTGAACCTGGAATGTATTATGTTCACATAAATAATGTCATCCGAAAATTGCTGGTCATATGAATAAAATAATGTGGTCCTTATTGTTTTTAATTTGTTCATCTGGACTAGAAGGTCAAAAGCTCATTGATGTGATTGCTAACCATGACATAAATGAACATCAAAATTTCACCTTATCAAATGTCAACGGAATGTCATTTTTTGATTTTGATGAAGACGGCTGGGACGATTTAACTTATCCCATGGAAAATGATTCTATTTTATTTTATAAAAATATAAATGGAACCCTTACTCAAATCGATTCATATTTATTTGCCTCAGGTACGATTAGACAAATGCTCTGGGTAGATTATGACAACAACGGAACACTTGACTTATGTATCTCCTATGAAAATTCAGAAGTCAAGTTATACAAGAATGATGGCAGTTTTAATTTTACGGATGTATCAATATCAGCCGGAATATATCCCACCGTAACAACTCCATATGGATTTAGCTTTGCGGATCCAGACCAAGATTCCGATTTAGATTTGTACATCTGTAGCTATGATCCTAATAATTCTCAAAATAAATATTTTGAAAATCAGGGAGATGGTACTTTTATAGATCAAACAGCTCTGTTTAATTTGGGAAATGGCGCTCAATCCTCATTCATGGGTGTGTGGTTTGATTACAACAATGACCAAGAACTCGACCTTCATGTGATCAATGATCGCGTAGGAGGTAATGATGCACTTTATAAAAATGAAAATGGGGTATTCAACGAACTTGCAGATTCTTTGGGAGTACTCAATGCTGACCAAAATCCCATGACATCATCAATATCGGACTATAATAACGATGGATTTCAAGATATTTTTATAACCGATTTTGGAGTTGATTCAACTTCATCCGGTTTGGGACCATTTCGCTACAAGCTTTTTGAAAATCAAAATGGGAATTCTTTCATTGACAAAGCGGCAGCAAAAAATCTTGATCCTGACGTATTTGGTTGGGGCGCATTGTGGGTTGATTACAACAATGACTCATATGAAGATCTATATGTTGCCACCGGTAACAACTTTGGTGTATTGATTCCTACCATGCCTTTGTTTTACAGGAATGAGCAGGGAACAACGTTCACGCAGATTACAGACTCTATCATGGGTGATGCTTTGACTTTCTCTTTCTGTCCTGTAAAAGGTGATCTAAACAATGATGGATTCTATGATATTGCGGTATTGAATAAAGATACTTTTCCCAATATTTTTCTAAATGAAGGAAATACAAATAATTACATCAAAATAAACCCTGTAGGTATTGTTTCAAATAGAATGGCCATTGGTGCTCAAATCCGAGTACACACAGGAGGAATCACTCAGCTTCAAACTGTATTTTGTGGAGAAAATCTGTTTGCCCAAAATTCACAACACAAGATTTTTGGAGTTGATTCTAACTCAATTATTGATTCTATTTCGGTCCTTTTCCCGAGTGGAATTGTTGCCAAACGATTTAATGTTCCTGTCAACCAAGTGATCACGATTTATGAAGAAGAATATGTGACTGCAAACTTTAATATCTATCCAAATACCAATCAATTGTATCTATGTCCCAATGATAGCCTTTCTATCACTCTTTCGGGTTTTGACAATTATTCGTGGAGTGATGGTGCAACGGACTCCACAATCATTATTACAGCTCCCGGCACCTATTATTTTGAAGCATTTAATGAAATGGGAGATTCGTTATATCGATCAGAAGACATTATTGTTACCATAGAGGAACTGCCACTGTATCAGGAACTGAGTACACAAGTGGATTGTAATGAAGATTCATCTGGAGTCGCGAGTCTTGTTTTTGCTAATCCATCACTGATTGATTCAATTTCATGGTCCAATGATCAAAATGGATTGCAAATCGACAGCCTCAGTGCTGGTACATATGACTATACCATTATAACCATCAATAACTGTAACTATTCGGGAAGCATAAGTGTTTCGGAAATGGACAATTTCTATTTAGAGACGCAAGTATCTCCTTATTCAGATACTTCCTTTGGTGCCATTTCTCTCTATGTATTTGGAGGTACAGCACCCTTTACCTATTTACTGAATGGAGATACAACTTCAAGTCAAATCTCAGGATTGGAAGTAGGAAGCTACACGCTTACTGTCATTGATGGAAACGGTTGTATTCAAGAAGAAACCATAGCCATTCAAAACCAATCAACCCTCGGGATTCATAGTGAAAATAGGTCCTTTTTAATATCAATTGGTAATCATGACGCAAAATTATTCACCTCGATATCTTCAATTGAATCCATTTCATTATTCAGTATGAGTGGTGCTCATTTGGCAAGATTATCTCCCAAAGAATGGCTTCAAAATGAGGATCACATAGCCTTTCCCTTTCCATACCCTTCTGGTATGTATATGGTGGTTCTAAACACAAAACAGAATATTATTCGAGAGAAGGTATATAAGCCCTAGAGGTTTAGAACAATTCTCTTACGTTGTTACTAAATAGCTTGATTGCTATCGCTAAAAGGATAATTCCAAAAACCTTTTTAAGAATTGCAATTCCAGTCGCTCCAATAAGCCTTTCAAAAGTAGAGGTCAATTTTAAGACAATCCATACCACCAAAATATTTAAAAAAATAGCGATTAAAATATTCACAAGAGCGTATTCCGCTCGCAAAGAAATTAAGGAAGTCATGGTTCCTGCTCCTGCAATCATCGGAAAGGCAAGTGGAACAATAGAAGCTACTTTGGTCGATCCCTCTCCCTGATCTCTAAATATTTCAATTCCTAATATCATTTCAAATGCCATAAAGAATAACACAAACGAACCAGCTACTGCAAACTCGTTAATTCCAACACCAATAAGACCAAGAATACTTTCTCCAACAAAAAGAAAACCAACCAAAATAAATAAAGATGCGCCAGCCGTTCTCATTGGATAGATTTCTCCCGTTTTTTCCCTTAAAGCAATAATGAGTGGAATATTACCTACGATATCAATCACGGCAAACAAGACCATTGAAGCTACTCCTATTTCGCTAAAATTAAGACCATTACTCCATAAACCCGCAAGTATCTGTTGAATCATATTTTCATTTTTTTTGCAAAAATACATTTTCGTTGTGATATAACACAACATTTGCCAATTGTTGGTGTTTTATAGATAACAATGCATTATGATTCAAAGACTTATCTTATTTCTTTTTCTGAATTTTGGGGCACTAGCTCTCGGAGGAATTTTCGCCGGACAGGGAGCCGTTTCCGATTGGTATGACGCTCTAAACAAAGCGCCATGGACGCCTCCTGGTTGGGTTTTTGGATTTGCATGGACGACAATCATGATTTGTTACTCATTATTTATGACTTTGGCTTGGGAAAAAATATCAAACCGAAAAAAGTTTGTTCTTCTCTTCGTCATTCAATGGATATTAAACGTAGGCTGGAATCCAAGTTTCTTTTATTTGCATGAGGTCCTATTCGGTTTGATTATCATTTCAAGTCTTACATTCCTAATCGCCTATATCTTCTTTAGCTATCAAAAATCTCTCAAGGGAATTGTTTATTACCTGCTCCCCTATTTGATCTGGTTGTGTATCGCTACATCGCTCAATGGCTTCATCTTGGCCATGAATTAGAAACGTTAGTTCATATTCTTAAAAGTATTTTGTTAAATTTAAAGTAAGCTCTCCAACACAATATTTACTTTGATTTAACAATACCATTATGAAATTCTTTTATTCGCTATTATTTGTGAGCCTTTTGCAATCGTGTGTTGTGTATTACAACACCAATGATATGCGAAACAGCATGAACAACAATATCGCTCAAATAGAATCAAATTATTCATTGACAAAAAACGATTATTTAGAAAAAAAGACACTTTATGAAGGTCTTGAAAGCAATGTCCTCGATAAAAATGAAAATTCATTTACGCAGATCTCTAAAAAGAAAAGCGATTTTGATGCTGCCTACCAAAGTCTGCTACATGAAAAAGAGGGTATTCTAAATAAACAAAGTCAATTCGAAAAGCTTATTGAAGGGAAAAATGAAATTAAATCGAATGAAAAAGAATGGGATGAGCTCAAAGAAATGAAAGCCTCGATGAAAACATCTTCAAATCAATTGAATAAACTTGGGAATTCATATGCAGCTGCATCAACTCATTTAGGAGATGCAATAAATAACAGTCAATATAAGCAGGTAAAAACACTTGAATTCAACAATCAAATAAAAAACAACACCAGTCAATTGAACCAATCGTTATCAGACATTAATTCGCAAATAAAAGCCTACAATCAAAAACTTGAAGCCGCAAAAACAGGTGGGCAAATGAATGACAGTACCTATCAATCCAAAATAGATCTGATCACTAAGATGTCAAGTGAACTTAACAAAATTAAAGGAGCCGTTAAACGTATAAACGTATTCGAATCCTCCTTCCAATTGAGAAACAAAAACAAAAGTAAAGTCTGGATTGGAGAAAATACCAAATCCAATGCGCTAATAAAAAATATTGAAGAACAGATTAACGAAATCTATAAGGGACAAACTCAATTCCGAACACTGTCTGCGAAACTCAATGAAAAGACGGAATAAAATCGAATAAAAAAAGCCCTGACTTACGCCAGGGCCTTCTCATAGTTTGCATAGTTTAGCGCGATTATGGACAATCCAAAAACCCTTGGTTTGAAGTTCCATCCACAAAGTTGTTGCTTATCGCAGATAAGGCGTCATTAATGGCACTTAAAGAATAATTCGTATTGCATCCCCCCAAGGCTTCGTTTCCTAAAGCTACAAGCTCCGAAACTGTCCATCCTTGAAAATCTCCTTGATTGATTACCAAATCACCTAAGAAACCAGAAGAGGCTCCAAAATTCGGATCGTACTGATCAAATCCTAAAGCAAGTTGCACTGCAAGTAAGTTTCCAGCCAAAACAGTAATACCAGAATTAGTTGGATCAACATAAGACATGCTTAATGCTGCAGGTGCTCCTCCCTGAGGTAAGAAATCTGTTATAGCTTGAGCGCTCGTCAATGTTATCGTATTTCCGCTAGAGCAACCAATGGTCACGCCGTTTGGATATGCGCCATCAAAATTATTATGAAGATAGGCTCCAGGATTTCCACCATTAGGGAT
>DAIPZI010000029.1:1610-13064 GCA_036782275.1 Crocinitomicaceae bacterium | reverse complement strand
TAGCAATGGGTGCATTTTTGTATTCATGTGGAGGGCCTTCAACATGTGATTGTGTGAATAAATCAGATAAAGAAAAGAAAGAAGAGGGCATTAAGGAAGCATGTGACGAGATGAACGAGGAGTACAAGAAAATGTCAAAAGAGGACCAAAAAGCAATGGATGAAGAGGTCAAAGCTTGTCAAGAAGACAAATAAATTGTTTTTCAAAAAGAAAACTGAAACCCCTTCATCTTGGAGGGGTTTTTTATTTCAAGAGATTTTCGATTAGGCCCTCAATCTTTTTTTTGTAATTCTCAAAGACATCTCCTGTACCGGGACCATTGAATCCCGTATGAATGAAAACGACATCTCCTTTTTCATTTAAAAATAGGCTGGTTGGGAAACTAGATATTTCATTAAGCATTGGAAAAAGCACTGATGCCGTCTTTTTGTTTGCCGCCCCTCCCAAATAAACGGTATAAGGTATTTCAGCTTTGTCAGCAAAACGCTTTAATTTTTTTCTTTGAATTCTTTTTGTCGCCCCATATTCAAAAGCAATACTTGTGATTTTTAACCCTTGCGACTTGTATTTTTCATAAAGCGCCTTGTAGTAATTCGTTTCGTCTAAACAATTAGGGCACCAGGAGCCCATGATTTGTATGATGGTTACCGGGCTGTTGAATGCACCGAGCTTCTTTTTAAACCCGCAAGTTGTAGTGACTTTTACCTCATTGAGACCTAATGTCGTATCAATGATATAAGTCAATTTATTAGGGCTGTTTAATTGGGCATTTTCATCCTCAATACCGACCCAATCTGTTCGATAACTTGACCCACTGTAAAACTTTCCTCTAAGTTGATTCCCATTGATTTTTGCAGAAAACACAAAGGCGTGAGAACCGTCAAAACAAGACAAAAACAATTCGTCGTTATAGACATTCCCTGAAAGAAATCGAAAATCGCCTGTTTCTGTCAAAAAAGTACCATTAAGAATATGCCCCTTTTGTTCAAACACCCCGACTGCAGGCCAAGGGTCGTCACTTTGTGAAAAAGTCACGTTATATTTTTTTGCAATTCGCATTGGTTTTGAATCACTTGAAGAGGGAAATCTTGGGAAATCACCAGAAACACCATGAAGGGGAATTCTTTGCCCTTTAATATTGTTCTGCCAATAACCCCTCAGGTTTGCTAAGGAGTCTTGTGATATCATCAAAAAACCATCCATTTCTAGGAAGTTTAATTGAAGTGAGTCCTTTTTTTGCTTGCTGGATAAATTAATTTTTTCTTTTCCGTTAAGAATACGGAAAGACGGCAACGAATCACTATTCGTAAATTGTTCTAAAAAAAAGGGGAGATTTAAACGATCATTAAGTGCAAGTTCAACTCGCCAAATGTTATTTTGACAATGGCCGAATCCTAAATTAAGGAGACAAAGGACGGCTAAAAGGAAGGGTTTATGCATGGCATTCGAATTTTCTACTTTTTTCTTGGTCTAAAATACTTTAAATTTGTTTAGATGCATTACGTGAAGACCTACCTAATAGTTGTAATTTTTGCCCTTGCCTTTCAAAGCAAAGGTCAGGAAACCTCAATTCAGGTGCTTAGCTGGAATGTCTTTTTAAGGCCCTCAATAATGAACGACGGTCAGATGGATCGTGTTTCTGAGATTGGAAACTATTTAAAAACCTCTGGTGCTGACGTTCTGGTGCTGCAAGAAGTATTTCATTCCAAGGCGAGACGGGCATTAAAAAGTCAGCTTAAGAATACCTACCCCTATCAAACGAAAAAAGGTCCCGTGTCCTGGCTTGGTATTCCATCAGGGGTCGTGATTTTTTCAAAAATGCCCATCGTTAAAGAAAAAGTGATTTCTTTTTCCTTTTCTAAAGGAGCCGACCGTTTGGCTAAAAAGGGAGCCATATTAGTAACCTTTGAAAAAAATGGACAAGAGATATCAATTCTTGGCACCCACCTTCAAGCAGGGTCAGATTTGTCACGAAAAAAAATCAGAAACGCTCAAATTAATCAGCTCTCAGATGTGGTTAACGATATTGATTCTAATAAGATACTTATTTATGCCGGGGACTTTAATATTCAAAACAAGAGCAATATGTTTGTGAAATTGAAAAACAAATTAAAGTCTAATAATCCTAAACTAAACAAGGGAAGTGTCAGGGCCGAAACGGCAAATTTTCAAGATAACAATTTGTATCCCGCGGTAGGAAGACCTGTCTGGATAGATCACATATTGATTAGAAGAGCAGCTAGAGTTAATCAGAAATCGTTATGGGTAGAGGAACCAAGGGGTAAAATACGTCGAAAAAACAAGAGGCTTTCAGACCATAATCCTGTTGTATCAATTGTCTCTTATGAAAAAAAACATGATTGATGCAACTATTTAATCCGAATACGAGTCTTTATACCGTGAGCTATGGATGAGGAATCTTTAATTGCAGGATGTATTAAAGGTAATCAGATCGCTCAAAAGACGTTGTTTGATAGTTTTTCACCTAAATTTTTTGCGCTCTGTCTTCGTTACATGAAGAGTACAGATGACGCAGAGGATGTACTTCAAGAAGGTATGGTAAAGATTTTTACCAAGTTACCTGAATACAAGGGCAAAGGCTCTTTTGAAGGATGGATGAGGCGCATTGTTGTAAATACTTGCTTAGATCAAATCAGGAAAAATCAAAAATTAAAATTTGATGTTTCTATTGACCAAGAAGAATATAAGCTAAGTATGAATGCGCACATTTTGGAGAACTTGTCGGCCAACGAGCTTATTGAAGAAATTAAAAAAATGCCTCCTGGTTATAGGGTGGTTTTTAATATGTTTGCGATAGAAGGGTATTCTCACCAAGAAATTGCTGAGAAACTTGGAGTAAAAGAAAGCACTTCGAAATCTCAATATTTGAGAGCCCGAGCCTATTTAAAAGAAAGAATTAGTACACAAGATGATTGAAAAGGACAACATACAAGATTTATTGAGAGAGAAACTTCAGTCTCATGAGGTTACTCCTTCAGATGCCGTATGGAAGAATGTTTCGAGTTCTTTATCCAGCGCTGCAGCGTCTAGTGCTGCCGCAGGAAGTTCTATTATTTTTAAGGCAGCAGTGGCTGTTATTGGTGTTTCAGGATTAGGAATTGCAACATATTTTGTTTTACAAGAAGAGGAAGTTGCAAAACCAACGACCTTATCGAGTATTCAACTGGATCAAAACGAAGAATCTGATGCGGAAATAGAGTCTATTGTTGTGAATTCAAAGGATGCTGTTGAGGTTTTAAATGAAGAAGAAACAAACCCTGTTCCTGTAGAGCTTAATATGAAAGTAGCTCGTTCAACAGAAATTGAGAAAATAGCAACACCTACGGAAGAGTCATTTATCGCCGAAACGGTCGATCCAACGCCGACTGAGCCCAATGTTTCAATCGAACAAAACACTTCTCCAGTTGTCAACGCGTCGAATAGTACCAGTGAAGAAACGGTGATTGTAGAAGAAGTTGTTGAAATCGAAGAGGAACTTGTAGAAACGATTGAAGAACCTGAGATAGAAGAAAGAGTCGAGGACGTTGAAGAAAACATTTCTCTACCAAACATTTTTACTCCAAATAATGACGGGGCAAACGACTTTTTTGCTATTGAAATGAGTGAAAAGTTAGACTTTCAAATCGTCGTTATCGACCAAACCAACACTGTAATCTTTCAGTCGAATGACAAAAATTTCCGTTGGGACGGCACAATGATGAGTGGAGAACCAGCGCCGTCAGGAAATTATGTTTACTTCCTTTCTGCAAAGACTATGAGCGGTAAAGACTTTGTAAAGTCATCCAAGCTAAGAATACAACGTTAACCTGCTTTGAACGGCAAACGAGTGTAATCCATCTTTTTAATTCCTAGGTAGAAATAGAAATTCCCAATAATTATGATGATATGTGAAAGATCACTTTTGTCAAACCAAGGGAATGGATTTACTTTTAAAAGAAAGATAAAAAAACTAGGAAGCATGATCATTACTGCATAAAACAAGTATTTAAATTCTTTATACCCCCTTTTGATGTTATAAAAGCTAAAGTAAGCTACGGAGATGAATACTCCAATAAGTGTATTTATAGCTATTGGAATAAACCCAATGGTATGCTCTTTTTGATATGCTTTTGTTGAAATAACGGTGATGACAATTAGAAAAATCAGAATCATCTTTGTAAATGCAATTTTTCCAAGAATGTTTTTTTTGTTCAGGTTACTCACCGACTTTATCATGGCTTTTTCAATAAAATAAGCACAGAGTATTGCTGAAATCCATGTAGGGAATTTGCCCTGCGGACCGGTGTATTCAAATAAAGAATGGGCTAATCCACCACAGAACGCACCGATTCCAAAAATCAAAAAGAAATAATACCAATATTTTAAAAATGAATGCTGGGCTTTGATTTTTTTAAGCTGTACCGCAAAATAGATACTGAAGCTACCCATTATAAAATCAGTAATTAGAGCATTTGGTTCCAACAAGGTAAACCCATTAAAATCTAGGGCAATTTTAGTAAAATCTTCTCCTATGAGCATAATGGCGACAAATTTAGTTTTTCTTTTTTTAGAGAGAAACTTTATACCGTTGAAAAACGTTTAGAATTTAAGTTTTTGATATATTTATTCAATGAAACTATCCGTAATAATAACTGCAGGGGGTATAGGGAAAAGATTTTCTTCGACCATTCCTAAGCAGTTTTTAATCCTGGACGAATTGCCAATTTTAATGCACACAATCAAACGGTTTCGTGACTGGAATTCGGATTCAGAGATCATTCTTACACTTCCTAAAGAATGGCGCGGGTATTGGGGTGAGTTAGTCTTAAAACATGACTTTACGATCTCTCATCAAATTGTTGATGGCGGAAAAGAAAGATATCATTCAATTAAAAACGCTTTAAATTTTTGTTCAGGAGCCCATGTGATGATCCACGATGGTGTTCGTCCTTTGGTGAGTTCTGATACACTTTCTAGAAGTCATGAAGCCTTAAATACTCATGATGCAGTAGTGCCTTATCTTGAAATTAAGGATTCTATTAGGGTCATAAATAATGGCTCCTCAAATGCTGTGGATAGACAAAAATATGTAACTGTACAAACGCCTCAATGTTTTACCCTTAAAGTAGTCAAAAAGGCATATTTGGGTGAATATCAAGAAGTTTTTACGGATGATGCTTCTGTTGTTGAAAACAGTGGGGTTGACATTCACTTGATTGTTGGAAACGAGGAGAATATAAAGATAACTACACAAAAAGATTTATTAACTGCGATGACAATTCTTAAAAACATCAAATGAAAGCACCAAAAACGTTAATACCGGGTGATTTGATTTCAATTGTTGCTCCTGCCAAAAGCATTGATGCAGCGTTTATCGAGTATTCTAAAGCCGTTATAGAAAAAAGAGGGTACAAAGTTTTAATATCTAATCATTGTTTAGGCCGTTATAATTACTATTCGGGAACAGATGAAGAACGCTTGCTTGATTTCCAAGAGGCATTAAACAATCCCGATGTTAAAGCTATTTTGTGTGCAAGGGGAGGCTATGGTTCCGTACGAATTTTTGAGGAATTGGATTGGGGTGAATTTGCCCATAACCCCAAATGGATATTGGGCTTTAGCGACATCACTGTTTTTCACCACTTGATAAATAGCCTTGGGGTGCAAAGCGTACACTCAAGTATGCCTTTGAATTTTAAAGAGAACACTCCGGAGGCAATCGACACATTATTTTCTGCGTTGAATGGAACACTATACAAACTTCAAGCAGAGCCATCAAAAACAAACATTAATGGGTCAGCGAAGGGAAATTTAATTGGCGGAAACTTAAGTATTATTTATAGTCTTCTAGCGAGTGAGTATCAATACGATTTTCAGGACAAAATCTTGTTTATTGAGGACTTGTGCGAACAATACTATCATTTAGATAGAATGATGTATGCCCTCAAACATGCGGGAGCTTTTAAAGGGATAAGAGGTCTTATTGTTGGTGGAATGACTGATATGAAGGACACTGAGGTGTCCTTCGGTATGGACATTTATGATATTGTTTTGAGTCATTTAAAAGACGTAAAGATCCCGGTTTGTTTTGATTTCCCCTGCGGACATATTGATGATAATAGGGCAATGATTCTAGGAGCAGAGGCTTTTCTTCTAGTTACAGATTCTAATGTTGAACTCTCTTATGTATAACCATTCTAAATAAAAACCATTTGTTCATTCTTTTGTTATAACCAATACCTTTGCAACGTAAAAAAGAGTCTTAGATATGAGTAATTCTGCATTTATAAAATCTTCCATTGCCAAAAAATATTGGATGGCCTTTACTGGGCTATTTTTGTGTCTGTTTTTGGTGGGACATTTAATTGGAAACCTGCAACTAATAATTAAAACAGGCGAAGAAGGACGTCGAGCCTTTAATGAGTACGCCTACTTTATGACCCATAACCCGGCCATTATGGTGTTGTCTTATTTAACTTATTTTTCCATTATTTTTCACGCCGTTGATGGAATCGCCCTATTTATACAAAACAAGAAAGCCCGACCAGTAAGCTATGCTTACAATAAACCAAGTGCAAACTCTTCATTGCCCTCCCGATATATGGCACTGTTAGGGACGATTGTTTTGGTTTTTATAGCTACACATATGTCAAATTTTTGGTGGAAAATGAAAGTTTCGGACGAGGTTCCAATGCATACTTATTATTCTCCATCTTCTCAAGACACTATGTATTTGACTCAAAAAGGAGAACAAATTTCAACAACACAAATCAGAGAATTAGGCGAAATAAACGGAACGCAATTGATATTGAAATCAGACAAATATGCTGCAAATATTGAGGCGCAATATGCAAGCTATTTGGCATCCAATCCTGGTCTTTCGGAAGTTCAGCTTGCTGAGATAAATGAACAAAAGAAAAAAATTAAACCCAAAAAAGATGAGATTCTAGCAGAGGGTTATAAGGATTTGCATACCGTTGTAATGAAGTTTTTCAGTAAGAAAAACGAAAGCGACTCCGGGCTCCCCTTGGGCTTATTAGGCATGCTATTATATGTCGTTTCAATGGCGGTATTAGGCTTCCACTTATGGCATGGTTTTGCCTCGGCTTTTCAATCCATGGGGATGAATCATCCAAAATATACGCCACTTATTAAATTATTTGGACGTGGATATGCTGTGGTGGTCCCAGCGTTATTTGCCATTATACCGATCTTAATTTATTTAAATAGTTAGAAAATTTTAATTATGTCAGTTTTAGATTCTAAAATACCAGATGGGCCGATTGACCAGAAATGGACGAATCACAAGAATCAAATGAAGCTTGTGGCTCCGAATAACCGGCCTAAAATAGATGTTATTGTTATTGGAACAGGTCTTGCAGGGGCATCTGCGGCTGCATCATTGGGTGAAATGGGCTACAATGTGAAATCCTTCTGCTTTCAAGACTCACCGCGAAGAGCCCATTCTATCGCTGCGCAAGGAGGAATTAATGCTGCTAAAAATTATCAAAATGATGGAGACAGCACCTACCGTCTGTTTTATGATACCATAAAGGGAGGAGATTATAGATCGAGAGAATCCAATGTATACCGACTCGCGGAGGTTTCGGCAAATATTATTGATCAGTGTGTTGCTCAAGGTGTTCCTTTTGCTCGAGAATATGGAGGTCTTTTGGACAATCGTTCTTTTGGAGGTGTTCAAGTGAGAAGAACATTTTACGCCGCAGGACAAACCGGGCAGCAGCTTCTTTTGGGAGCATATTCTGCTTTATCAAGACAAATAGGTCTTGGAAGAGTTAAGATGTATAATCGCCATGAGATGATGGACATCGTTAAGGTAGATGGAAAAGCTCGGGGTATTATAGCTCGAAATCTAGTTTCTGGAAAATTAGAACGTCATTCAGCTCATGCGGTCGTTATCGCTTCGGGAGGATATGGAAATGTTTACTTTTTATCTACGAATGCGATGGGAAGTAATGTTTCTGCAGCGTGGAAAATTCATAAAAAAGGAGCTTTGTTTGCGAACCCTTGTTATGTTCAAATACACCCTACCTGTATTCCTGTTCATGGTACAAATCAATCCAAGCTTACGTTAATGTCCGAGTCTCTTCGAAACTCTGGTAGAATTTGGGTGCCAAAGAAAAAAGAAGACGCAGATGCGATAAGAAATGGTCAATTGAAACCTACTCAAATTGCTGAGGAGGATCGTGATTATTATTTAGAAAGAAGATATCCTGCATTTGGAAACCTTGTGCCAAGGGATGTAGCATCAAGAGCTGCAAAAGAAAGATGTGATGAAGGTTTTGGAATCGAAGCAAATGACACCAACGAGGGCGTTTATTTGGATTTCGCATCAGAAATAAAAAGCAAAGGAAAGCAAGTAGCCTATGCTCAAGGAGATCACAACCCAAACGAAGACACAACCATTAGGCTAGGTAAAAAATGGGTTGAAGAAAAATACGGAAACCTTTTTCAGATGTACCAACAAATCACTGATGAAAACCCGTATGAAACCCCAATGAAAATATACCCTGCTGTTCATTACACTATGGGCGGCGTATGGGT
The DNA here is from genome assembly GCA_036782275.1 of Crocinitomicaceae bacterium. Taxonomy (GTDB): domain Bacteria; phylum Bacteroidota; class Bacteroidia; order Flavobacteriales_D; family Crocinitomicaceae; genus UBA952. Next base: position 4,499 of record DAIPZI010000029.1, on the reverse strand, counting down.
TGACTACAATCTTCAAAGCACAATTCCTGGATGTTTCGTAGCTGGAGAGGCGAATTTTTCTGACCATGGTGCAAACAGGTTAGGCGCATCGGCGCTTATGCAAGGTCTTGCTGATGGATATTTTGTTCTTCCATATACGATCGCCAATTATCTCTCAAATGAAATTCGAACAGGTGAAATTTCAACCGAATCAAAAGAGTTTGAGAACGCTGAAATGGATGTTGCAGAGAGCATTTCGAAGTTGATGAATGTCAAAGGAAACAAATCCGTTGACCATTTTCACAAGAGGCTTGGATTAATCATGTGGAACAAAGTAGGGATGAGTCGAAATGAGGCTGGTTTGAAGTCTGCAATTGAAGAAATCAAAGTCTTGAAGGAAGAGTTTTATAAAGACGTTTTTATCCCCGGTGAGTCTAACGAAATGAATGCTGAGCTAGAAAAAGCAATGCGTGTTGCGGACTTATTAGAGCTTGGTCAACTTATGGCTGTTGATGCTCTGAATAGAAACGAATCCTGTGGAGGTCACTTTAGAGAAGAATATCAGGATGAGGAAGGGGAAACGCTTAGAGATGACAAGAAATTTAAATATGTTTCCGCATGGGAATATAAAGATGGAGAAGCCACTAATTCGGCTCTACATAAAGAAGATTTAAAATACGAAGCGATTAAAATAGCTGAAAGAAACTACAAGTAAAAAACATAAAATGGCATCAAAATTCATCAACGTAACCTTAAAAGTTTGGAGACAGAAAAATGCTGATTCCAAAGGTAAAATTGAAACATATCAATTAGCCAAAGTCTCAACGGACAGCTCATTTTTAGAGATGCTCGATCAATTGAACGAGCAACTCATAAATGAAAAGCAAGCACCTGTGGCATTTGACCACGATTGTAGAGAAGGAATTTGTGGATCCTGTTCTTTGTATATCGACGGAAGAGCCCATGGTCCACAAACACAAACAACGACTTGCCAATTGCACATGCGCAGTTTTAAAGACGGAGACACCATTTATATTGAGCCATGGAGATCAAAGGCCTTTCCCATAATTAAAGATTTGGTAGTAGATCGTTCGGCTTTTGATAGAGTACAACAGTCCGGAGGCTTTGTATCCGTAAATACTTCAGGGAATACTATGGATGCTAACGCGATTCCCATACCCAAAGCTGATGCCGATAACGCATTTAATGCAGCAACTTGTATAGGTTGCGGAGCGTGTGTTGCCAGTTGTAAAAACAGCTCAGCCATGTTGTTTGTAGGCGCAAAAGTTTCTCAGTATGCCCTTTTACCCCAAGGAAAGGTTGAAGCAAACAAAAGGGTTCAAAACATGGTAAGACAAATGGATGAAGAAGGTTTTGGGAACTGCACCAATACGGGAGCATGTGAGGTTGAGTGTCCGAAAGGGATTTCGCTAGAAAACATTGCAAGAATGAACAGAGAGTTTCTAAAATCTAATCTTACTTCCGAGAAATAGTTGATTACTTAAGGACATTTACAGAACCATTGATGACAACTTTTTCGTCGTTATCTTTAGGTTTGAATTTGATGACCCAACTGTAGATTCCAGCTTGCACAGGTACCCCTTTATTGATTCCGTAAGAACCATCCCAACCAGATTTATGGTCGTTACTTTTCCAGATGATTTCGCCCCATCTATTGTAAATAGTCATTTCAAAATTGTAAGGATCAAAGCCACTTGTAAAGACAGGCTTAAACAACTGATTGTGTTCGTCAGCATCAGGGGTAAAGGTATTTGGAATGTAGTAAATAAGCTGCTCTTCATAAGCAATCACTAATGAAGTGCTGTCGATACAGCCTTCTGGAGAAATCGCGATAAGCGTTGCGAGATAACTATTTTCTAAAGCTGTATTGTATTGATGGGAGCCGTCAATTTCGTAGGACGAATTGCCATCTCCAAAATTCCAAATATAATTTTCTGCACCATAAGATTCATTATAAAAATGAATCGTAGAATTTCCGGGGCCTATTGTATTCGGAGAAACGGTAAATGCCGCAATGGACTCTTCAACACAAACAATGTCTTGATAGGTTTTTGAGGTATCACATCCATTAATATCTACCATACTTACAGTCAGGTCATAGCATCCCGCTTGATCAAAAGTGAAGTTTTGACTTCCAGAACCATAAGATAATGTGCCATTAGAAAATTCCCAAACACAACTTTGAGCGTTGATGATGGAGTTTGTTAGATTTAGGTTAAAAGGAACACAACCTATATTATTTAATGGGCTAATATCTGGAAGTTCAGCTGCATTAATTGAAACAACCATGGTGTCAGTATTTTCACAGTTGTTGATATCAATTCCATTTACCATACAAACGGTATTTCCATTAGGATTAAAGGTGAATTCTCCTTGATTGGAATAAGGCATCCATTGGTTCCCATCATGCCAAGAATAGCTTTGACCTCCACTCGCATTTAAGGTCACATTTTCACCGAAACAAATGGCCTGATCTAGCCCAGCCGAAATATTCGGTAATGGATGAAAAACGACCTCTGTGGAATCAACACAAATAAACCCGTTATCATCAGTTGCGGTAACGGTATACCACAATGAGCCAGGCATATCTGCAGGGTTGTCAATCATATTTTGCATCGTTCCATAAGGTGCACCACCTTGCTCCCATACATAAGAACCATTAGAAACGGATGTGGCTGATAGGTCAAACACATCGTTTTCACATATGGGCCCCGAATTGGATGCAACCACAGTACAAATACAATTGGGATCTGTATCAGAAAGGATGGTTAGCTGTGTAATGTCAGTACAAACAAAACCGTTATCGTCGGTAGCCGTTACCTGAATAGGATATGTTCCAGGGCTTAATGCTGGCACATCTGTTAAAGTCTGTCCCGCGCCCAAAACATT
>DAIPZI010000029.1:0-1510 GCA_036782275.1 Crocinitomicaceae bacterium | reverse complement strand
GCGGTTAAAGTAGCGTTGTCTCCAGGACAGATGGTTTCATCATTTACTGTAATGACAAGAACTGCAGTACAACTTACATTGGCACTTCCGAAAAAATCCATGGGTAAACTCGTCGTTTGACTACTATAATTTGATAAACAAATAAGATATTGTTCTCCCGCAATCACAGGAATTCCTGGTTCAAAATTTGCGGCGTTTCCTCCCGGAGGCAGGTTGTTTGCAACACCTGTAAAACCTGCAGATGCACCGTTCCAATTACACCTAATTGGTGGGAGAATGTTGTTTAAAATATCATCGCATGCTGAGGCGTTGTAAGGCCACATAATCCAATCAAAAAAACCGTTTCCCCCAGACTGTCCAAACGAAAACTCGAGAAGACCGGTTCCGGCAATATTGATCACCATCCACGTACTGTTTAATTCTCCTGATAAAAGACATCCGGCATTTCCAGAAGCGGGATTTGTTGAGGGATTTGAAACATTCCCATTTAATTCTTGTATTGCGCCCGAACCACTTGGGTCAATAGCGAATGTAGCACTGGTGCAAATATTAACGGCATCCGGACAATCGCTTGCTGTTGAAGCTTGTCCAATAGTATTTTGAGAATATAAAAATAGAAATATTAATAGTCCAACACGTTTCACAATATAGCTTTTAGTCTAGACGAGTTGGAAAGAAATAAGTTGCCCTTCAAGGACTTACTTAATTTGTCTTTTCTTGGAAGCATCTTTATACCACCCTTCGTTGTCTTTTACCTCAACAGGGACATCTGCCATACCATTTAAACGTCTTTGAATATTCATCCAGTAGAAAAACCCTCCAAATCCACAGATTAATAAGAAGAAATTAAATGAATTACCGATGATTTCGAAAATTTGAAAAGTCCATTGAAAAATGTCGGCGAGTAAGAAGAAAAAATCTGTAGAATTCATAGTATCATGTTGGATGTTAATACAAAGAAAACAAATTAAATGCTTAAAACAAAATCACAACTCCCCTAATAACTCGAATGTTTCTTTAGAAGCATTTTGCTCAGCAACTTTTTTAGAACTCCCTGTCCCTAATCCGTAATCTTGGTTGTTGATTTGAACGACAATAGTGTATTCCCATTGACCAGATTTATGTTCTTCAGAGATCAATTTAAATTGAAGTTTTAATTTTTTTCTTTGGCACCAAATATAAAGCTTAGACTTAAAATCAATTTCTTCGTGAAGGATTTGGTTGAAATCTAGATATTTCCTGAAAACATGATTCTTGAGCGCTTTTTTGGTCTTGTCATAGCCGCCATCTAAGTAAATAGCACCAATGATCGCTTCAAATGCATTTCCTTCTAATGTGTTTATATTTATACTTCGACTCTGATTGTATAACAGAACTTCCCGAATCCCCATATCTTCACCAATCTTGCTTAAGTTTTTGCGATTTACGATTTTTGATTTAAGCTTTGTTAAAGCGCCCTCGTCATTGTTTGGAAATTTTAAAAACAAATATTCAGCGGTTATGGAGTCAA
>DAIPZI010000028.1:0-13277 GCA_036782275.1 Crocinitomicaceae bacterium | reverse complement strand
TGAGCTGGCTAGAAGCCGGAGATGTTCCTATGTGTGCTGTTCATTGTCCTACTGACCCAGTTGCAATATATACTACTGGAGATGTTGCAGTTGCTGCAGCTGGTGTAATTACTACAGACATTTCTGGTAGTTACGATGTAATGACGAAAGCGAATAGTCTAGGCAATAATGATGTATTAAATCCAGTAAATGCTGGAGGAGACCCATACACATTAGCAGCGCAAGCCGCGTCTGCCAATGCACAAGGAATGACTGATTATGGAGGAACTGTTGTTGGAGCTCCAGTGGATAATGTATTCCCGTTTGTAACTCAAAATCCATTTGAGGCTTCTCCTTGGGATTTGTGGGATTCAACTACTACAGTATATATAGCTTCTGTCGTATTAGGTTTGCCAGCACAAGCGGGTATTGATGCACACATGTCAGCAATAGCACAAAATCCAGATATGAGTCCAATGAAAGCCAATGCTTACATAGATTCAACAATGGGTTATTTTTGTAGAAGAATTGTTAGAGCAACAAACCTTGATGGTCAAAACAGTATTGACGAAATGAGTCAATTGGAAAGCTCAATTGATATTTATCCTAATCCTGCATCACAATCAATTACCATTGGTTCTAAACAAGGGTTAATAAATACAATCGAAATGTATTCGGCTACAGGCGAATTGGTCAGAACTGCTTCAAATCTTTCTTCAACTAAAATTTTACTTAGTAACTTAAATTTGAAAGAGGGTCTTTACATGTGTACTGTTGAAATCAATGGTCAACGAGTAACAAAAAGAGTGGTTATTCAATAAGACATTAATGTACTTATAATTAAAAGCGCTTTTCGGAGCGCTTTTTTTATTCATTCATTATTGACATAAAAACGATATTAATAATGAATAAATCCAGATTCAAATTAAGTACGAATGTGCAAATCGAAAAGGACTTCAGCGTTTAATAAATTTCAATTCCCTCATTTTTTATTACTTTGCATTCTTGTATTCGTCGAGCACTACAATATCTTTTAGAGTTTTGTGCCTTGAAATATAATTTACCCATAGGTGTGAGGTGAAATTCGTAACTTAATCCTATTATTTCTAAAATTAAATTGAAAAAGCTGAAACAAATGAAACAAAAATTGCTCTTACTGGCCCTTATTTTTGGTCTAAATCAATTAGTACAAGCACAAGTGATTACGTGCGTTCCATGTGATCAATTGGGAATGGTTGTAAATGTTGGTTCTCAAGAAAATGCTATCAGTATTTACCATTCAGGTCAATATATGACGCATCCCCAATCAGAAAATATCTTTTTGTGGGAGTTTACAGACCAACAAGGAAATATGGTACATCAAGACACTTTAGTTGATGAATCAACGCTAACGTTTGGTCATACTTGGTCACTTACTGATACCATTAATGTCTCTGTACATTTTGTAAATGATTCGGCTAATTTGGATGCATGGTATATTAATCAAGGTTTGTCGCCAAATGGCAATTCAATTAACTGTCTTTTTGAGGACCAAATATATTGGGAAACCGGTGCGAATACTCCATGGGGAAGTTGGACATTTGTTCATAACAATCCTGGATTAACCTTAGAAATTGATGAATTAGAAGTCAACCCATTACACGATAATAAAATATACGACATGCTTGGGAGAGAATTAAAAGAAGCTCCAATGGGTCAACCTTATATCCAGAATGGGAAAAAGAGAGTAAAACTTAATTGAGTACCCATAATGTTTTCAAATTGAAACGACAATTGTTTTAGATAAAATACTATATTAGAAAAAAATTGTAAATCATGAAAAATCTATTTTATTTTTTGCCTATTGCGTTAGGTTTATTTATCATTTCTTCTTGCAGTAAGTGTAAAGATTGCTCTTGTACACAAACGATTACTCAAGATGGAATGACATCAACTCAGTCATTTGAATCAACGGATGTATGTGATGAAGATTTAGAGAACCTTGAAGGGACAATTAATTTCACCCAAAATATTGGAGGTTTCGAACAATCTGTTGAGCAAACATGTACTTGTAAGTAGGTTTGTAAACATACATTATGAACATCTTTTAACCCGCTCATAAGAGTGGGTTTTTTTGTGCCTAAAATCGAGACTGAAAATCTTCTAAATAGGTCATTCTATTTTAAAAACACGTTCACAAGACCCATCGCTATAAATATAAATGAGCGGTGTGTTCGGTTTTACTGTGGTTTCTCTTCCTAGAACATCAATAATCTTCAATAATTCTTTGTCTTGTATAGAAAGCTCAGGGATGTTCGTAACTCCACATTCGGGAACAATACTACTCATTGGATTTAAGGATAGAGCATAGTCATAAAGCTCATCACAAACATAAAGGTTTGTTCCTCCTCCATTGGAAAGTACGCATATCCCAATATTTGATTGCGGATCGACATACATGTCTGTTGAAACACCAAGTTCACCTCCATTGTGACCCCAGAGCAATGTTTCGCCTCCGCTATGATAAAGCAACTCTTTATACCAGTTCAAACCTTGTTTACTCTCAATTGAAGGGACTTGTTGTGTCCACATTTCATTTACAGATGACGGAGATAATATGGCATTACTTCCCAACGCCCCTCCATTTAAAAAAGCAATCATGTAATTTGCCAGATCCGTAATGGAACTTCTTAATTGACCGTCAGGATAATCGGCAAATCCATAATGCGGATTCGCAATAAAATTCCCATTGGAATAGGAATAGGGTCTTGCCACCTCATTAGAGTCAAGATCTGACATGTGCCATGCTGTTTTTTCCATACAAAGGGGTCCGAAAATATGCTCATCACAATAGTCATCAAAAGGAGTAGAGCTTACAATTTCCGTGATATAGCCATTCAGTGCAGTAGCCATATTCGAATAGTTGAATATTGTTCCTGGAGTAGCACTAAGAAAATTTTCATTGGCATTATAATTTGCTCCAGTGACAGTAAAGTAATCTTGCATACACGCTTCTAGGCTCATCGTTGGATCTGGATATCCATAATAATTGCTCATGGCAGACCAATTGTCTTTAATTGAAGAGGTATGTGTCATGAGCTGCTTAATGGTCATTGGCGTTGTACTTTGTACAGGGTGATTTAATGGCCAAGGTAGATATTCGTTGATGTCATTATTGAGTTGCAATATGCCATCTTCTTTGAGTTGCATGGTTGCCGTTCCGGTAAACAGTTTCGACATCGATGCCAATAAAAACGGCGTGCTGTCTGTCACTGGAATTCCATTTTCTATATCAGCAAAACCGTAACATTGCAACCAAACAATTTCACCATTTTTTACAATGACTGTAGCCACTCCGGGAAAGTGCTCTGCTTCCATTTCATTTATAATGTATTCATCAAGAGAAACACTAGGATTTGGGTTTTGACCCAAACAAATTACCGTTTGCAGGATCATAAAGAAAACAATCAATTTTTTCATAGTTTATCTATTCTGGGCTATATAAGTAATCAATATTCAATGATACGATAAATTATATGATTAGTCTTTTGTTATTATAAAATTCATCATACTTTGCAAACCATTGCTTTTTTGTGTCATTTTCAGTCATTATAAAATAAACGTTTTCTTTGATGATTAAAAAGAATAAAAGAATGCAACTAAGAACAATATCAAATAGTGTTGAATTTTTTGCATATAATTCTGAATAGTTTTGCGCAAAAGGGAGGATAAATAAGGCAGGAATCATGAGTAAAAAGTATCCGAAAACGATATTGCCTAATTCACCTTCAAAACTACCTTCATAGCTTTCAAAATCTTTTTTCTTTAAAATTCTAATCAAGATTATAGATGTCATGCACATAAGGGTCTCACCTAATAAGATGTATGCATCATCTTCTAATGATAAGGTAAAAATTTCAGAGGGACTGAGTTCGACAAAAGTTTTGATTCCAATTAGTGGAAACCCCAAGAAAATAAAAAAAACAAAGAAAAAACTGAAAAATGTACCAATGGTTTTACCAAAAGATTTTGGTCCATAAAAACCGAAGGATGAAAGTAACCATAAGCAAATATAAGAACCTGCAATATTCCAAAAGCAAACGAGTACAAAGTCTGAAGCATTCCAATCCAAATAGACACCTATTAATGGTAGTCCTAGTATTATTGTATTAAATATAAATTGAGGGGATTTTCGTAAGTTGAAATAGATTGATTTAAAAATATATTGTGTAATAAGCTTAATACCGATAAAAATTGGATATTTGGTTTTACCAGTATTTAGTTCAGGGTGTCTGCCCATGATATCCATTAAATAAAAATAGATAGTAAATACTATAGCCAAGGGGATTACACTAAATAGTAGAGTAGGGTATAAGTTTCCAAGATAAATGAGGACCAAAAATCCAGCAAAGAGCTTATATACCTGCTTCCTTTCATTATTTTTCATAATACTAGTGGCTCCACCAGGAATCGAACCTGGATCTAAAGTTTAGGAAACTTCTATTCTATCCATTGAACTATGGAGCCATTTGGCAAAAGTATTTATTTTCTTAAAAATCTTTCCAAAACAAGCCAAGTTTCTTCAGCCGTTTTATCCCAAGAAAAATTTTCAACTCTTTCTTTCCCATTTTCAACCAGCTCTTTTCTAAGATTTGAATTTTCATTAAGTTTGGCCATTTTCTCAGCCATTTCCTCGACATTGAATGGATCGAAATAAATAGCCGCATTACCTGCAATTTCAGGAAGACATGTTTTATTACTAGATACAATCGGAACACCACTTTTCATTGCCTCGACCAGAGGTATACCAAACCCTTCAAAGTATGGAGGGTATACAAGAGCAAAAGAGCTGCCCATTATTTTTGCCAAATCACTAGAATTCACATGACCGGTAAAAGTTACAAATTCCTGAATTTCTGTTGGAATGTGAATGGATTGATTGCGCCACATGTTGCTTCCAACGATGACCAAATGATATTCCGCGTACTTTTTATGATAAATAGAAAAAGCTTTCAGTAATCGTTCTACATTTTTTCTAGGATGAATTGAACCAACAAAAACAAAAAATGGTCTGCCACAAGCAAATTTGGTTCTTACTTCATTTTTTTCGTCTAGATCAATAGTAGAAAAGTGATCGCAGGCACCATTGTAAATAGTACTTACTTTTTCTGAAGGCAGATCGTATGATTTAATGATGTCGTTTCTTGAATACTCGGACACGCTGATGATGTGCTGCGCTTTTTTTGCAAATCGAGGATAATATATTCGATAATAATTTCTTACAAACCAGGGTAAATCTTTAGGATTGTGTTCAAAATTTAAATCATGAATCGTAATTATTTGAGGTGTTTTGGTTCTTAGATTACAGATTCCGTCAGGGGACCAAAATAAATCGATGTTGTATTTAGCTAGAGCTCTTTTTAAAGAAATGCTCCCCCAAATCACATTGAGAATCGGATGTCTTGTTACAGGACCGACGATAACGGCATGAACATTTTTGCTAAAAATATAGTTCTCCGAAAAAGGTCTGTCAAAAAATAGATAAAACTGATGTTCAGGATGATTTTTACAGATTCTTTTACAAATCTCAAGAGTGTAATTACCGAAACCTTCGAGCTTGTTAGAAAGAAGATGCCTACAATTGATTGCTATGTTCACGTCTAAAATTGATGTATGTAATTGTCCTTTTTTTCTTTTCCAATTGTTGTTTCAGGTCCATGGCCACAATGTACAACTGTGTCGTTTGGAAGATGAAACATGACCTCAAAAATAGACTTTTTTAGCGTTTCTAAGTCCCCTCCCGGTAAATCAATTCTTCCGAAACTGCCGTTAAAGAGAACATCTCCATTAATCACAAATTTATTTTCATCATTGAAGAAGACTACGTGACCTGGTGCATGCCCTGGCGTATGGTAGATTTTAAATTTCATTGCTCCAAAAACAAGTTCAGTATTGTCAATTAAATAGTCATCAGGATCGGGAGAAGGTATATATTTCTCAAAACCATAAACATGTGCATAAGATTTAACAGAGTGAAGGGTAGTGAGATCTTCTTTGTGTAAGTAAAATGGTATATCGTATTTTGATTTTACTGCAGCGTTTCCTAGAATGTGATCAATGTGGGCGTGAGTATTGAGAAGAGCGATTGGTTTTAGCTTGTTTTCTTCGATAAAACTAAATAAAACTTCTTCCTCGTGACGTTCGTAGCATCCTGGATCGATAATCACACAGTTTTTTTCTTGGTCGTATACGACAAAAGTGTTTTCTTGGAAAGGGTTAAATTGAAATGAATGAACCTTAACTCCCATATGTGTTAGCTGTTTATCTAATTAGATTGACATGTCCACTAAGTTCGTATTCTTTATATGTGAAATCAGTGTATATCAATTTCCAAATATACGTACCATCTTGACATTTTGCCCCATTAAAAGTTCCATTCCATGATTCATTTGGAGAATTCATCGTATGAATGAGCTGTCCCCAACGATTAAAAATGAGACATTTCATTTCAAGAAGGTTACCCCCGGAGACCTCAAATACATCATTCATCCCATCATTATCAGGCGTAAACGTGTTAGGAACATAAACAACAGCATCATAAGTAATGGTAATGTATTCTTCAGATGAACAACCATTGAGATCAGTAAAGGAGACTTCATAAGTTATTTCTTGATTGGGTGTTGCAATTGGATTATGACAATGAATACACGACAAGTATTCAGCTGGAGACCAAACAAATGCACCTGGCTGGTCGGAATATGCTTCTAGCTGTATTTCATCACCATAGAAGGCAATAACATCATTTGATACATCAAATGATGGATAAGGAAATAAAGCAACGTATACATATGCTGTATCGTAGCATCCATTATCGTCTATACCTATGACTGTATAATTTGTACTTGAATTTGGTATTACCGTTGCCTCATTTCCAAATTGGTTCACAACAGTATTGGATGGCTGCCATTCATAGTATGTGGCTCCTTCGGCCCATAAATAAGCAACTTCTGTGGGGCATATTATAGTATCGTTACCGGCGGTGATTTCGATCTCAATAACATTAGCATAAATAGAATCAATTATAGTTCCGCAAGCATTGCCAACTTCTACATAAAACCATTGATTTATTGATGGGTTTATAACGGCAACAGATTCATCTGACGATACAATGTACGGATCATTGATCCAATTGTAATAGTCTCCTCCAGAAACTGATATAGACGTCTGTGCACCAAGACAAAGTTCTACTTCATCATCCATAACAGGGCTGGGGGGATCAAAGAAAACGGTAACTGTTGTTGTGTCCTCGTTGACACAGCCATCAGCGGTTGTTACCGTTGCTATATATGTAATACTTGAGTCTGGCGTGCAAACAGGAGTGAATGAATTAGGGTCATCTAAAAATAGAGGGGGACTCCATTCAACAGTGCCAGAACCAAAAACTTCGAGCTGGGTGCTGTTACCAATGCAAACGGTGTTGTCGGGTGAAATAGATATGGGATTGTTATAGACTTCCAAGGTTACTTGCAATGTTTCAGAACCACAGGTGTCTGATACCGTAACCGAAAATGTAGTTGTTTGATCTATTGTGGCTGTTGGTGATGGTGAACTTGGGTCGTCTAATAATCCTGATGGCGTCCATTCATAAAATTGTCCTCCAAAAGCTTCTAATTGGTATGATCCTCCAGGACATATCGGAGCAATTGGATCGACGACACCACCGCTAAACGCACCAATATCGACAATCAAACTAACCGAGTCAGAACTGTAACACCCAGTTGTATCGTAAACAATTAATTGAACTTCATATGACCCCGGCTCTGTATATTGATAAATAGGTTCTTCTTCTGTTGATGTGTTTCCGTCTCCAAAATCCCATATGTATGCATTTCCATTTTGACTATCGTTTAAGAATAAAACAGATTGTGGAATACAAATTAATGGTGCGGGTTGTGCAGCAGCAGCTTCGATACTACTGAGTTCGAATTTAAATGTTGCCATGTTGCAGTTGGGACTTAAATTTTCTTCGGCGTAGCTTCCAGAAGTAGACGTGAACCCAAAATTATTTCCTCCACATGCAGCACAAACCGCATGATATATTCTGCCAGATTTATCAAATCTACTTGTTCCCCCATCTACATGGTTTGAACTGCTGTTCATCCCACCCATGAACGTGGCGTATTTCATATTTTGTGCATTTTCATCTAGTACAGCAATATAGAAATTACTGCCATTGGTTTGGTTCTGATGGGCATCGTTGGTAACTAAAAAACCATTCGTTGTTGAAAAAGAGGCTGATCCACTAGAATTTAGTGTGCCTCCCCAACCAGCCATATAGATGTCATAACAGTCGGACACCAAAAATGCTGTAGGTGAAATTTCTACATGACCACTTGCTGCACCAATCATTGTTGTCCATTCAATCGTATTGAGATTAGAGTCATATTTTCTTATAAATTGTCCTGAGTTGGCTGATCCGAAACAACCTGGTGTAATTGGCCAAGCTGATTCTGTTTGACCATAAACATATACGGCGTCATCAACATCAAATTGAACAAAATAAGTTTGATCGTATTCGCCCAACCCCATATATGTTCCTGACGAAACTGCACCGGTAGTACTATTAAATTTTGCAACATATCCATCAGAAATCCCTCCGTTAAAGGAGAGATCATTTCCTGAACTTACTGGTAATGAATTAGAGTTTGTTCCTCCCGCAATGCAAACGGCACCAAGGGCATCATTAACCTGCACGGCATTTCCGGTTTCAATACCAGATCCACCGAAATAAGTACACCATGTAAGAGTATTTAGCAATGGAGGAAGCTTCATCAAAATGGCATCTTGGGAACCATTTAAAAAACTTTGAACGGGGTTATTTACAGGGAAGTCAGAGGAATATGTTGTGCTAGAAACATAAACATCTCCATTTCCATCGATGGTTATTTCTCCTCTAAATTGATCTCCGTAATTGTAATGTAAATTCCCTGTATTTAATCCATCAGAATCAGACCCTCCAACATAAGTTGATGCCAAAAGGTTGGAGCCGTCCGCGCTCAAGCGAGCGATGTAGATATCTGTACCATTAAAGGATAATGAATTTTCAGTTTGAGATGGGCCGCCATTAAAACTATTGTCAAAAGGGTTTCCGGCCATTGGGAAGTCCGTAGAAGATGTAATCCCATATATAAATAACTCTCCATTGTCTGCACAAACGATACTGTGAGGCGTTTCATTTCCACTTCCTCCAACATAGGTAGCATAGAGCAATGAGGTTCCATCTGTATTGTATTTTGATATTGCGACGTCCATTGGAAAAGAGCCTGTGCCAGAGTTAAATGTGTTGTCATAAGAACCTGTAGTCACAGGGTATCCTGATCCAAAAACAATTCCACCGCCAAATAAATTTCCATATATGTCAGGAGTTGCAGTAAACCCCCAATTATCTATTGTCGATCCCGAAAAAGTAGAAAATGTTAAACTTGGATCGATATATAATTGTTTTGTTGAATCATAACCTTCTGGAAATTTGAAAGAAATGACATCATTGGTTATATGGTATTGCACCATTACTTTTTTCTTCTTTCCATTCTCATCTATTTCCCATGCTTTGGGTTGAGATTGCGTGATTTGTCCAAATCTGTGCACAATAATTAGCTCTTCTTGTTGGAGATGTATCGAATTGGCTCCTTCAAAATTAAACGCAATCTGGCTGCTATTGGATCCCGGTCTAACCAAGAAGTTATAACTTAATTGTCCTTTCTGACCAAGATAAATAAGATCAATTCCTTCATAAAAATCAGGATATGACACCTCATTGTAGGAAAAAACGTTCTTTTTCCATTTAGTGGGGTCATTACCGATTAAGTAATTTTTATAGTAATCAGACTTGCCGTTACCTGAATGAATAGAACTTTGAGCTCCAATAAAGTTTTGTTTGATGGCATGGTAATTTATTAGGTGCTCGGATTCTTCTGCTTCGTGTGTGTGCCCATGTGATTCATTATGAGACATGGCGTCTGTTAAAAAAAAGCACATGCCGTCTTGCTCTAAATATAGCTTTCCTTGGGCCACATCTACTGCATAATCTACGCGCGAATCCCATTGACCTTGGTTCGGAGTCATCCATATATCTTGACCCATAGCAAACGAGCTCCATAATAGAGTAAGAAAAATAAGGGCTTTAGTCATGTTTAGCTAATTTACAACGAATTATCAGCATTCTTATATATAAACATCTGATTTTCATATTAGTTGCTTCTGTAGAACAAGATATGTGCCACGTTTGTTGTTTAATCAGGCCATTTTTATTTTCTTTGTTTAACTAACTAAAGCAACTATGAAATTCATTTTGACATTAACATTTTTTATCGCGTCTATTCACTTATCTAACGCTCAAAAATATTCTCGCGTTAAAGTTTTTGCGAACGAACAAGAACTAATCAGTTTATCCAGTCTCGGTGTTCCAACTGACCATGGACTGCGAAAAAAAGGCACTTTTTTTATATCTGATTTTTCTGAAAATGAAATTGAAATTCTAAATACCTACGGTTACAATTATGAAATTCAAATTGATGATGTTCAGGCGTTTTACATCAACCGGATGAATAAAGCAAATAACGAAAGTTTAAAAAACGAAGATTGTCCAAGTTCAAGTGGTGGTTCAGGGTCTTTTACTCCTGAGGTCCCTTCAAATTTTAATTTAGGAACTATGGGCGGATATTTAACCTATGATGAGATGCTCGCTGAATTGGATGCGATGCATACACAATACCCAAATTTAGTTACTCAGAAAAGCCCTATATCTTCCTTTGAAACATATGAAAATCGTCCCATATATCATGTGCGTATCTCTGACAATCCTGATGTCAATGAATCAGGGGAGCCGAATATTTTGTATACCGCCATTCATCATGCCCGAGAACCGATGAGTTTGGTACAAACCATCTTTTACATGTGGTATTTGTTGGAAAATTATGGAACAAATGATGAGGTGACGTATTTGGTGGACCACACTCAAATGTTCTTTGTCCCGTGTCTAAATCCAGACGGTTACATATACAACGAACAAACCAATCCAAACGGTGGTGGTATGTGGCGAAAAAACAGAAGAAATGGCTATGGGGTAGACTTAAACAGAAATTACTCATATGGATGGGGCACAACAGGCATTAGTTTTAATACGGGTAATGACACGTATCCAGGAACTGGGCCGTTTTCAGAACCAGAAACACAAGCCATGAAATGGTTAGTAGAAAATTATGATTTCGAAATGGCTTTTAATTCTCATACTTATGGACCAAGTTTACTTTTTCCTATCGGTACAACCAATGAAGAGTTCGCAGATCATCATGATTATTTTCAGGAGTATACCAACCATATGACTGAACTTAACGGGTATGACGCCTTTAAAAGTTCAGGGTTATATCCTGCGTCTGGAGATTCTGACGATTATATGTATAAAGTGGATATCGGAGTAGGTGAAAAAGACACAATTTTCGCACATACACCTGAGATTGGCACTTCCTTTTGGCCATCGTCTGCAGATATCGAGCCAACGTGCAAAGAAATGGTATTTCCAAATTTGGTATTGTCACACATGTCCAGAAATTATGTAGTAGTTAAGGACACAGACCCTTCATCTGTAGCATCTTTAGTAGGTGATTTCAACCACACAGCCAAAAGATATGGTCGGGAATCTGGTCCTGTGTCAGTTTCGATTGAGCCACTATTGAATATAACTTCAGTAGGTAATCAGTTAGAGTACAATCTTAATGTTTTAGAAACTCAAAATGGTCAAATTTCTTATGAACTAAACCCAGCAATCCAATTTGGTGATGAAATAAGATACGTTTTGAAAACAGATAATGGACTTTGGACAAAAAAGGACACCATCGTAAAGACTTATGGAGCCATTACGCTGCAGATATATGATGATGCTAGTAATACGAATGATTGGTCAGGGAATTGGTCGACAACGAGTTCTACATTTGTGTCTCCGAATAAGTCTTTTACAGATTCTCCTACAGGAAACTACGGCAACAATCAAACAAAAAATTACACATATGATAATCAAATTGATTTAACGAATGCTGTTTCGTCAATGATTTCATTTTATGCAAAATGGGATATTGAGGCAGATTACGATTATGTTCAATTTCAAGTTTCAACTGACGGTGGAAATTCATGGATTGGTCAATGTGGAAATTATACTGTTCCCGGAACCAGTGCCAATGGAAGCGTCCAGCCTCAAGGAGGACCGGTTTATGAAGGATCATTTTCAGATTGGGTTCTTGAAGAAATATCTATGAGTGATTACCTAGGCCAAGTGATTAATGTTCGATTCAGATTACAGTCTGATGGTGGGGTCAGAGAAGATGGTTTTTACTTTGATGACTTTAAAGTTTTTTACAGTGAAGCGCCTCAAGGTACTCCTCCTGTAGCATCATTTACGCCTTCTTCATTTGAGCTATGCGTAAATGAGGAGATGGTTCTCACGGATTTTTCCAGTGAACAACCTACGGAATGGCTATGGGATTTTGGAGATGGAAACACCTCAGTAAGTCAAAACCCAAGTCATACTTACGATGCCCCAGGTACCTACATTATAGAGTTAGAAGTCACCAATTCATTTGGTTCAAATGGTACGGTTCAAACAGTTGTGGTTTACGAAAATCCAACAGTATCTGTTACGACAAGTGATAATGATAATGTGGTATGTTTAAACGGTGCTAATGTTCAATTGACGGGATCTCCGAGTGGGACCTCATTTTCTGGAAGTGGAATTTCTGGCACATCCTTTAACCCGAGTGCAGCCGGAGTAGGAACACATGTTATTGAAGCCAGCTATACAAATTCCAATGGTTGTACGGGGTATTCATCGGTAACCATTACTGTTGATGCATGCGCTGAATTGAATGAGTACAATGTATGGTCAGCAAAAATATTCCCTAATCCAAATAACGGTCAATTTTTTATTGAGGGATTACCTTTAGGCAGTGCATTCACGATTTATGATATGCACGGAAGAAAATTATCTGAGGGAATGATTGAGCTCAACACGCAAGTAATAAATCTGGAGAAATCCTCTGAAGGTTTATACTATTTAGAGGCGCGTTTTGATGGAAAGCTATCAAGAACTAGATTTTTAGTTTCGAAATAAGACTTCTTTAGACTGGGTCGAACAATAAGCGGTTGTTACACCGCTCGAATCCCTATTACAAAATTTTTTATTATATTCACATCGCTATAAGTGGTTATCACACATGTAACCATCAAACTATTAGACTATTAACTAAATTTCAAACTATGAAAAAATC